>NZ_JBFBCG010000021.1:0-103384 GCF_040683105.1 Streptomyces sp. NPDC051020
CATCCTCACGGTCCAGCGTCAGATCATCCGCGAAGTGCCGGTCACCGGTGGCGTCGGGCACATACTTCACACAGACAACGATCCTCAAGCTCACGTCGGCTCTCCTACTGCATCGTCATTTCTGGGCTGCCTTGATGCACGCAGCATAGGCGCCTGATGGGGCGAATTCCGGTCGGGGCGACCGACGCTCCAAGCGAAATATTACTCGCCAGTACACCCAGTACGTTACCCATAAGCAAGCGCTTTGCACTGTGACCTAGCCGACGCCCGGTTCCCGCGCGCCACCTGGGAACTCTCAGTCGCGCAACGCCGTGAAACGACCCTGATGGTAGAGAAGCGGGCGGCCGCCCCCGGCCGGATCGCCGACGACGGCCTCCGCGATCACGATCCGGTGGTCCCCCGCCGGGATGCGCGCCACCACGCGGCAGACCAACCACGCAAGCACTCCGTCGAGCACCGGGACACCTTCCGGCCCACTGCGCCAATGGGTGGACGGACCGAACCGGTCGGCGCCGCTGCGCGCGAATGTGGCGGCCAGCTCCTGCTGGTGCTCGCCCAGTATGTGTACGCCGATGTGCTCGGCCTCCGCCACGACCGGCCAACTGGAGGACGAGGTCCCCACGCCGAAGGAGATGAGCGGCGGCTCGGCGGCGACGGAGTTGAGGGAGGTCGCGGTGAAGCCGACCGGCCGGTCACCGGCGGCGGTGATCACCGCGACACCGGCGGCGTGCTGCCGGAAGACGGAGCGCAGGAGGTCAGGGGAAGCCGTGCGGGCACCGGAGAGCTCGGGCGAAGCCGTCATGGAGATGTCCTTCTGCGAGGGAGGCATACGGGGCGTGGGTGCTCAGGCGCCCGGACAGCGCGCACTCGCGGTGCGGGCGAGGTCCACGTGGACCCGGCCGTAAAGAAGGAGGTTCGGCGGCATAACGTCAGACTGACGATGCGTGGTCGGTACAGTCAAGAGGGTTCCGCAATGTGGGAGATGCATCACGGTCTGTCACATCGCGTGCCCCAGCGCGGCGACAACATCGACGGTGCGGGGCTGCCCGGCCGCTCGGCGGACGATCCGGCCGGTCGCGTCGAGAACCAGCACCGTCGGCGTGCGGCTGATGTCGAGTTCGCGCACCAGAGTGAGATGCGCCTCGGCGTCGATTTCGACATGCGCGACGCCGTCGACCATTGCGGCCACCTCGCCGAGGGTGCGACGGGTGGCCCGGCAGGGCTGGCAGAAGGCGCTGGAAAACTGCACGAGAGTCGCCCGCTCCCCCAATTCCGCGCCGAGTTGGGCCACATCCAGCCTGTTCGCGCGCGTCTGCCCGCCCACCATCCGCCTCCTGTCAGAGCCTTTCGCAAAGGGTCAGCACCGCCGGTCACGGAGTCATTCCCGCCGACCCCACGTGACGAGAATCTCGCGCCCCGCGCCCGCCGAGACTGGCCACCGCGACGGACATGGGGCACGATCGGCGCAATGCCGAAAACCTACGGCTGCGTAACTTCCGCCGGGAGAACCCTCCTCAGGCGCTGAAGAAGGGTCTTCTCCAGATGGCAGAACTCGTCTATCGGCCGGTCATCGGCGCCGCTCGCACCATGTTCAAGGCGTTGGACCTGAAGATCGACACTCAGGGTTCGGACCACATCCCGAAGACCGGCGGTGCGGTACTGGTCAGCAACCACATCAGCTATCTCGACTTCATCTTCACCGGGCTCGCGGCGCTCCCGCAGAAGCGGCTGGTCCGCTTCATGGCGAAGGAATCGGTCTTCCGGCACAAGGTCTCCGGTCCGCTGATGCGCGGCATGAAGCACATCCCGGTCGACCGGAAGCAGGGCGAGAACGCGTATGCCCACGCGCTGGCCTCACTGCGCTCCGGCGAGATCATCGGCGTCTTCCCCGAGGCGACCATTTCGCAGTCGTTCACGCTGAAGAGCTTCAAGTCGGGCGCGGCCCGGCTGGCCCAGGAGGCCGGCGTACCGCTGATCCCGATTGCCCTGTGGGGCACGCAACGGATCTGGACCAAGGGACGGCCGCGCAACCTCAAGCGCAGCCACATCCCGGTGACGATCCGGGTGGGTGCGCCGGTGGAGGCCCCCACCGACCAGTACGCGGGTGCGATCACCCGACGCCTGCGAGAAGGCGTGCAGGAGCTCCTCGAAGCGGCGCAGCGCGCCTACCCGGTGCGGCCGAGGGACGCGAGCGACACCTGGTGGGTGCCCGCGCATCTCGGCGGTACGGCTCCGACGCCCGCCGAGGTGCGCGGGACCATCTGACCGGACCCGTTCACCACCACGGCTGAAACGTCACTCCGGGGTGCGGACGGTAATCCGCCCCCCGGGGCTCAGCTTCTCCAGCGACTCGACGAGTTCGGCGCCTGCGGCTTCGAGCTCGCGGATCGTCATCGGAGTGAGGCCCTCCAGGAGGAACACGGCGTTGACCGATTCCTCGGTGAGCCGGGTGCGTACGCCCTGCCTCCAGTTCCAGCGGCGGCAGGTAACGCCCTCGTCGTCGCACCAGACGACTTCGCCGGGCTCCGGGTGCTCCACACCCTCCTCGCCACCCGCGACCGTGAGGAAGGGTTCCCGGCCCGTGGCGCGTACGAGGCGCATCGCACCCTTGATGCGGTCGGTGTCCTCACCGCCGACCGGGATCAGATGGGCGACGCTGATCGCGTTGTAGGCATCGACCAGCAGATTGATCCGCGGCAGTCCGGCCTCGGTGAGGGCACGCTTGGCGAGCGCCTCGGCGGAGTTGCGGGTGCGGGACGGCTTGGCACCGAAGGCGGCGTACGCGTCCCGCCAGGCGGCGACGTGGGGGTCGTCGTGCGGGGCCCTGCCGTCTAGCCGTTCGACGAGCCGTCGGGCGGCATCGTCCAGCAGGGCCGAACTGTCCTCATTGCTCGGCCCGTTGACCAGCCCGCGTGCCTCGACGGCGAGGTGGGTGAAGCCGGGCGCGAGGGTGCGTACGTCGTCGGAAACGGTGAGCGTCAGGGTCATCTGCTGCCTTGCCTCGGGACGGGTCAGAGCGCGGTCGGGAGCGTGCGCCACAGGTGTGTGCGGTCTTCGGCAGTCTGCAGGGCACGGAGAACCGCCGGATGTGGTTCCGCATAGAGTACTGGATAGTCCACTCCATTGGACTCCGGCCCGATGGGCCAGGCCAGCCGCTCCTCGCCGACCGAGAACTGGGCGTCGACGCCGCGCTTGTTGCCGCGCGGGTCCTGGCGGTCCCAGCGGTCACGGCCCGGCAGGCGCACGGCGATCAGCCCGTGCAGGACGTCCGGATTCCCGTTCTCGTCGTCGAAGCCCTGGTAGCAGAGGGCTGTCGGGATGCCTGCCGCGCGTAGCAGGGCCGCCAGCGCATGGGACTTGGAATGACAGATGCCGTTACGGGTGGCGAGGACGTCCGAGGCGCGCCAGGTGACCCTCAGATCACCCGAGTCGACGGAGTGCGGAATGGTGTCGCGGACGAACTCATAGGCCGCGAGCGCGTATGAGTATGCGTCGGGGGTGTCGACGCGAAGGCGTTCGACGGTCTGCTGCACGCGCGGATGCTCATGGTCGATGGCCGCATCGGCGGCGAGATAGGCGGCCATATCCGGGGATTGCTGCGTCAGCTCCATGCATGCAGAGCGTACGGAAGCGACCGGCCGGAAAGCAATGACTTTCCGGCCGGTCGCATATTCATGCGCAGCGTGCTACTTGGCGATCTCTTCCTTCAGCGCGAGGACGAACGCGTCCACGTCGTCCTCCGTGGTGTCGAAGGAGCACATCCAGCGCACATCGCCGGCGGCCTCGTCCCAGAAGTAGAAACGGAAGCGCTTCTGGAGCCGCTCGCTCACGTCGTGCGGCAGACGCGCGAAGACGGCGTTGGCCTGGACCGGGTAGAGGATCTCCACGCCGTCCACCGCCCGGACACCCTCCGCAAGCCGCTGGGCCATGGCGTTGGCATGCCGGGCGTTGCGCAGCCACAGGTCACCGGCGAGCAGCGCCTCCAGCTGCACCGACACGAAGCGCATCTTCGATGCGAGCTGCATCGACAGCTTGCGCAGATGCTTCATGGCCCGTACGGCGTCGGGATTCAGGACGACGACGGCCTCACCGAAAAGCGCACCGTTCTTGGTGCCGCCGAACGAGAGGACGTCGACGCCGGCCTCGCTGGTGAACGTTCGCACAGGGACGCCCAGCGACGCCGCGGCGTTGGCGATCCGCGCGCCGTCGAGGTGAACCTTCATGCCGCGCTCGTGGGAGTGCTCGCAGATGGCACGGATCTCATCGGGCGTGTAGACGGTGCCGAGCTCGGTGTTCTGGGTGATCGACACGACCTGGGGCATGGCGCGGTGCTCGTCGTCCCAGCCGTACGCCTGCCGGTCGATGAGCTCGGGGGTGAGCTTGCCGTCCGGAGTCGGCACGGTGAGCAGCTTGAGGCCGCCCACGCGCTCCGGCGCGCCGCCCTCGTCCACGTTGATGTGCGCGGACTCGGCGCAGATGACCGCGCCCCAGCGATCGGTCATCGCCTGCAGCGAGACGACATTCGCCCCGGTGCCGTTGAAGACCGGATACGCCTCGGCGGTGGGGCCGAAGTGCCCCTTGACGATCTGCTGGAGGTTCGCGGTGTAGTCGTCCTCGCCGTAGGCGATCTGGTGACCGCCGTTGGCGAGGGCGATGGCCGCGAGGATCTCCGGGTGGGCGCCCGCGTAGTTGTCACTGGCGAATCCGCGTATCTGCGGATCGTGGTGACGTCGCGCGTCGGTCCTTATGGTTGCGGGGTCAGCCACAGACGCTTTCCGTTCACTTCGGAGGCGGGCTTGGACCAGACGCCGGCGATGGCCTCGGCCAGCTCCTTGACGTCGGTGAAGCCCGCGAACTTCGCATTCGGGCGCTCGGCGCGCATCGCGTCGTGCACCAGTGCCTTGACGATCAGGATCGCAGCTGCCGCCTTCGGCCCTTCCTCGCCCCCCGCCTTGCGGAAGGCGTCGGCGAGCGCGAGGGTCCAGGCCTCGGCGGCCGCCTTCGACGCGGCGTAGGCGGCATTGCCCTCGGTGGGCTTGCTCGCGCCGGCCGCGCTGGTCAGCAGATAGCGGCCGCGGTCGCTGCGCTGGAGCCCTTCCTGGAAGGCCAGCGAGGTGTGCTGAACCGTGCGGATCAGCAGCTTCTCCAGGAGATCCCAGTCGGCGAGGTCGGTCTCGGCGAAGGTGGCGCTGCCGCGCCAGCCGCCCACCAGGTGGACCAGGCCGTCGATCCGGCCGAACTCCTTCTCGGTCTTGTCCGCCCATTCCCGGGCGGCGGCGAGGTCGAGCAGATCGACGGTGTCGCCGGTGACGGTGGCGCCGCCGTGGGCGTACCGTGCTGCGTCGACGGCCTCCGCCAGGCGGGTGGCGTCCGCGTCCGAGGCGACGACGATCGCGCCGGCCTCGGCGAGCTTGAGCAGCGTCGCCCGGCCGGCCGGTCCGGCGGCTCCGGCAACGGCGATCACCGCGCCTTCCAACGCGCCGTTCCCCTTGCCCGTGCCGTTTGCGTTCATGGCCACTGCCTCCTTGGAACGAGCGCTCACGCGGCTGCCTGCTCGGCGTCCGCCGCGGTGATCCCCTTGGTGGAGGCGATCACATTCTTCAGCTTCTTGGCAAGCGCCTCATAGAACATGCTCAGCGGAAACTCGTCCGGAAGCACGTCGTCCACGAGCTTGCGGGGCGGCTGCGAGAGGTCCAAGGCGCCCGGACCCTTGGCCCAGACGGAGCCGGGGTGCGGGGCAAGGTAGGTCGAGACCAGCTCGTACGCGGCGAACCAGTGGACCAGCTTGGGGCGGTCGATGCCGTCGCGGTAGAGCTTCTCGATCTCGCCGCAGAGCTGATTGGTGACCTGCGGGGCCCGGTCCCAGTCGATCTTCAGGGTGTTGTCGGTCCAGCGGATCACATCGTGCTTGTGGAGGTAGGCGAAGAGCAGCTGGCCGCCGAGACCGTCGTAGTTGCGGACCCGCTCGCCGGTGACCGGGAAGCGGAACATCCGGTCGAACAGCACGGCGTACTGCACGTCACGGCCCTGCGCGAAGCCGTCGGCCTCCAGCTTCACGGCCTCCTTGAAGGCGGTGAGGTCGCAGCGCAGCTCCTCCAGTCCGTACATCCAGAACGGCTGGCGCTGCTTGATCATGAACGGGTCGAACGGCAGGTCGCCGTGGCTGTGGGTGCGGTCGTGGACCATGTCCCAGAGCACGAATGCCTGCTCGCAGCGCTGCTGGTCGCCGACCATCTCGCGGATGTCCTCGGGCAGCTCCACGCCGAGGAGCTCGACGGAGGCCTCGGTGACGCGGCGGAAGCGGGCGGCCTCACGGTCGCAGAAGATGCCGCCCCAGCTGAAGCGCTCGGGGGCCTCGCGCACGGCGATCGTCTCCGGGAAGAGCACCGCGGAATTGGTGTCGTAACCGGAGGTGAAGCCCTCGAAGGTGATGCCGCAGAAGAGCGGGTTGTCGTAGCGGGTGGCTTCGAGCTCGGCGAGCCATTCGGGCCAGACCATCCGCAGGACGACCGCTTCGAGATTGCGGTCCGGGTTGCCGTTCTGCGTGTACATCGCGAAGACGACGAGGTGCTGCAGACCGTCGGTGCGGTTCTTGGCGGGCTGGAAGGCGAGCAGCGAGTCCAGGAAGTCCGGCACACCGAAGCCGTCCGCCGCCCAACGGCGCAGGTCCATGACGAGGGCGCGGTGGTACGCGGCATCGTGCGGGAGCAACGGGGAAAGCTCTTCGATCGCGGCGATCACGCGTTCCAGCGTCGCCAGGACGGTGTCGGGCGAGGGGGCTCCGTCGGCGTCGAAGTCGATCGAACCGTCCTTCGACTGCCAGGGCCGGATCTCCTCCACGGCATCCCTGAGCGCAGGCCAGGCAGGCTGCTCGACCACCCGCTGGGCAGTAGCTATCGCGCCGACCTCGGCGTCGTGCACAAGAATTTCCGTCATCACACTTCCTCCACGGGAGAACCTCGCGTCAAGCAACCGTATCCATGTGTGGTTCTTCGAGACAAGTGAGCATCAGGAAATTATCCTGCGGACCCCCGCAGTCACCGCGATTCTTCCTGTCGCATTCCGATAGTGCGACTCCTTCCGTCGGTTCCGGGGGTTACCGAACCGCCGACTCGGGCGTTCAGGCCGCGCGCGGCGCGCCCACGTACGAGTGACACAGCTCGCCGGGCACCGGCGCTACCGGTAGGACGGGTGTCATCCGCCCCCTCCCACCCGTCCGGAGGCCGCCGCATGAGTATCCGTACCGTCCTTGTCACAGCCGTCATCACCGGATTCCTGCTCGGTGTCGCCGACGTCCAGGGACACGGGGCCACTCACCCGCGCGTGACCGGCTCTCTCCCGGGTCCGGGCCACTAGGCTGCCGAGTTGCCGTAAGCCGAGTGCCGAAGCGCCGCGTGGGCAGGAGCAGCACGCGGGGAGACGCCGTCGACGGAAGCGAGATTGCCTTGACTTTTCTCACCATCGGTCATCGCGGGGTGATGGGTGTCGAGCCGGAGAACACCCTGCGGTCGTTCGTCCACGCCGAGCAGGCCGGCATGGACGCCATCGAACTGGACCTTCATCTGAGCAAGGACGGCGCACTCGCCGTCATGCACGACGCCGAAGTCGACCGGACGACCGACGGCACCGGCTCGGTCGCCGAGAAAACCCTGGCCGAGCTGCGGGAACTCGATGCCGGGCAGGGCGAACGGGTGCCCGTCTTCGAGGAGGTGCTCGATGCCGTGCGCTCCCCCTTGCAGGCGGAGATCAAGGATGCGGCCGCAGCCCGGGCACTGGCCGAGGTGATGCGGCGGCGCGATCTCGTCGACCGGGTCGAGGTGTCCTCGTTCCACGACGAGGCGGTCGCCGAGATCGCTCAACTGGTGCCGGGAGTACGGACCGTGCTCATCGCCAGCCGATGGAGGAGCGATGTGGTGGACCGGGCGAAGGCGGTGGGCGCGGCGACGCTCGCGCTGAACATCCGCCGCCTCACCCTGGAGGTCGTCGAGCAGGCGCACGCCGAGGGAGTGAAGGTCATCGGCTGGGTGGTGAACACCCAGGATCATCTGCGTCTGGTGCGCGCACTGGGGCTGGACGGCGCGACCACCGATTTCCCGGAGATCCGCCGCGCCGGCCGCTTCACCGCGTAGGTGGGGGGAGGGCCAGGGCGTTACTGAAGGGCGTTGGGGCTAGGACGTGTTTCGAAAGTCCCGCCTGCCAGGCGACGCCCGGCCCGCCCTACGGGCGGACGACGCCACTTTCGAAACACGCCCTAGCCCTCTTTCAGCTCCTTGATCAGCAGCTCGAAGGCGAGATCGTCGCGCTGCGGGACGCCGAAGCGCTCGTCGCCGTAGGGGAACGGGCTCAGCTCTCCCGTACGGCGGTAGCCGCGGCGCTCGTACCAGGCGATCAGTTCCTCACGCACCGAGATCACGGTCATGTGCATCTCGGTGGCGCCCCAGCTCTCCCGGACGGTGCGTTCGGCCTCGGCGATGATCAGCTTGCCGAGGCCACCCCCCTGCAGCTCGGGGCGGACCGCGAACATCCCGAAGTAGGCGGCTTCCCCGCGGTGTTCGAGCTGACAGCAGGCGATCAGTTCGCTGTCCCGCTCCACCACGAGCAGCCGGCTGCCGGGCGCCTCGACCACCGCGCGGACCCCGTCGGGGTCGGTCCGCTGCCCCTGCAGGATGTCGGCCTCGGTGGTCCACCCCGCGCGGCTCGAGTCGCCCCGGTAAGCCGATTCGATCAGCGTCACGAGCGCGGGCACATCGGCGTCCGCCGCGTCGCGGAAGGTCAGCTGTCCCGAGTCGCGGGGCGGGGCAGTGTCCATGGTGAGGCTCTCCGTTTCTCTGGTGGGCCGTGCCGCAGCAGCGTAACCCGCTGGTCCGCGCCTAATGTCTCGACCATGGTGCATGTGCTGAGCAGTCGGGTTCTGTTGAGCCCTACCGACCCCGAGCAGTCACGGACGTTCTATGGAGAGTCCCTCGGGCTGCCGGTGTACCGGGAGTTCGGTACCGGCCCCGAGCGCGGGACGGTGTACTTCCTGGGCGGCGGCTTCCTGGAGGTCTCCGGGCGCTCCGTCGCGCCGCCCCCGCCCGGGCTGCGGCTGTGGCTGCAGGTCGCGGACGTCCGGGCGGCGTACGAGGAGCTGTCGGCCCGGGGCGTCAAGGTGGAACGGCAGCCGGTGCGCGAGCCGTGGGGGCTCGTCGAGATGTGGATCTCCGATCCGGACGGGCTGCGGATCGCCGTCGTCGAAGTGCCGGAGGACCATCCGCTGCGCTATCGGCCCTGAGGGCAGTGACCCGCGACGGCGCACAACTGGCCACGTCCTTCTGCGGGTTTCCTTCACGCGCTCCCCTCGTACATCAGTGCGCCGCGTACGACCTGCCGGGCCGGGGCATCGACTAGTCGACACCGACGTCGTACGTCCTGGGGAGGTGCGCTGTGCACGGACCGGCGATGTCCGACTGGCTGCTGATGGCGTTGTGCGGGGCCACGGGCGCGTACTGCCTGCTGCGGATGCGCAGCGGGATGGAGGAGGAGCGCAGAACGGCCCGCGCCGAGGCGGTCATGGGCTTCGGCATGGCCGCGATGGCGGCGCCCGCCGCGGTCTTCCCGCCGCCCGTGTGGGGATGGGCTGTGTATGTGGTGCTGTTCGGCGGGGCCGCGTTGCGCGCCCTCTGGTTCGCCCGCCGCAAGGGGCACCATCTGCACCATCTGGTCGGCTCACTGGCGATGGTCTACATGGCGTTGGTGATGGCGCCGGGCAGCGGCGCGGCCGCACACGGTGCGGGCGGTGCACAGAGTGCGCACCTCGGACATCAGATGGCGCAGGTCTCCGGTGGAGTGCCGCTGCTGACGGGGATGCTGCTGGTCTATTACGCGGCCTATGTGCTGCGGTCCGGGACGCGGCTGATTCCGGTCGCCTCCGCGGGTCCCGCCGAGGGGCCGGCGGGAGGCGGCTGGGGCGCCCGGCCGGAGCTGGCACTGGCCTGCCGGCTGACGATGGGGATCGCCATGTTCGCGATGCTGCTCGCACTGTGAGACAGCGGGTGCGGTCGATCGTGGCGTACATCACTTGCCGAGCGCAGCCATACCCGCGGGTACCGTGCCGCTCATAGGCTGACGCCATGTTGGTCTCCCTCGTGCTGCTGCTGCTCGGTGCACTGGCCGCCGTCGTGACCCCGCGGCTGATGGCGCGGGCCGAGTGGCCCGAGCGCGAACCCGTGGTGGCGTTGTGGGTGTGGCAGTGCGTGGTGGCCGGGGTACTGCTGTCCTTCGGGCTCTCCATGACGTTCAGCGCGGCCGCAGCCTGGCAGGCAGTGCGCGGGCAGGTGTTCGCACACGCACCGCACTCCGTGGTGGAGGCGTACGCGCTGGGCGCGTACGGGCCGTGGTCCGCCGTCATGGCCGTTCTGCTGGCACTGGGTGGTATCTGGAGCGCGGCAATGCTGACGCGGGAGATCCGCCGGGCGCAGGTGCGGCGCAGCCGGCGCCGGGCCGAACTGCTGGTCCGTTCCCCGTTGATGCCCGGCGAGGAGCCCGGCAACAGTCGGCTCGTGGTGCTGGAGGGTGAGCGCCCCGACGCCTGGTGGCTGCCCGGAGCGGCACCTCAACTCGTCATCACCACTGCGGCACTTGGACGACTGAAAGGCCGTCAGCTGGATGCTGTGCTGGCTCATGAACAGGGGCACGCGCAGGCGCGGCACGACTGGCTGCTGCACTGCTCCGCAGCGCTGGCGAACGGGTTCCCCCAGGTACCGGTGTTCGCCGCCTTCCGCGACGAGATGCACCGGCTCGTCGAACTGGCAGCGGACGATGTGGCGTCACGGCGCTTCGGGCGGCTGACGATCGCTCTCGCCCTGGTCGAACTGAACGAGGACCGGGGCGTGTTCGGCCCCTGCCCGACACCGGACGCGGAGCTGCCACTGCGTGTGAACCGGCTGCTGTCTCCTGTCGAGCGGCTCACCGCGGGGCGGCGGCTGCGGCTGACCGCGGCGGCCGCCCTGGTGCCGGTGGTCCCGCTTCTGGTGGCCTTCGTGCCGGGACTCAGCGCGCTGGGATAGCCGGTGTCGTGGTCCGTCCGCAAGGATTACCCCATGCACTCCCCAGCCCCGCCCCCGCCCCTCTCCCCGCCGGAGCGCTCGCCTGCTCTCGGAGCCGGCATCGGATGCGGGTCCCTCGCCCTGGTGCTGCTGATCCTGGTCGCCCTGCGCTGGTCCCCGCTGCTGTCGCTGGACCGTACGGTCGCCGACGCGCTGCACCGGCGGGCGGTGGCGGAGCCCGGCCTCGTGCACATCAACCGGATCCTCACCGACTGGGTGTGGGACCCCTGGACAATGCGCACCCTGATCGCGGTCGCCGTGGTGTGGCTGTGGTGGCGCGGCGCCCGGATGCTCGCGGGGTGGGTGGCGGCGACGAGCCTGTTCGCCACTCTGCTGCAGCAGGGGCTGAAGTCCGCGGTCGGCCGGGAGCGTCCTCAGTGGCCGAACCCGGTGGACTCGGCCCACTACGCGGCGTTCCCGTCCGGTCACGCCATGACGGCGGTGGTGAGCTGTGGTCTGCTGCTGTGGCTGCTGCACCGGCACGGCGTCCGGCGGCGGGTGTGGCACGCCGCGCTCGCGGTGGCGTGGGTATCGGTGATCGGTGTGGGGGTGACGCGGCTCTATCTGGGGGTGCACTGGATGACCGATGTGCTGGGGGGCTGGCTGCTGGGTGCGGCGGTGGTCGCGTTCTCGATCGCCGTGTTCGCCCGGTACGAGGGACGGGAACGGGCGGCCTTGCCGCACCGCTCCTGAACGCGCGAGGATCGAACCCATGATGATCAAGGGTGTGCTCTTCGACTTCTCCGGGACCCTCTTCCGTATCGAACCAGTCCGGTCGTGGCTTGCGGCGGTCCTCGCAGATCGGAACATCACCGTGGCCGATGCCGACTTCGAGCGGTACGTGGCGGACCTGACGGCCGCCGGGGCGTTGCCGGGCGGCCCGAATCCGCAGCGCGTTCCCGACAGGCTTGCCGCGGCGTGGGCCACGCGCGACGCGAGTACCGAACGGCACCGTGAGGCGTACATGGGGCTGGCCCGCCAGGTCGCCCTGCCGGATCCGGGGTTGTACGAGGCGCTCTACGACCGGCACATGTCGCCGGCGGCGTGGCGGCCGTACCCGGACGCGGCGGAGGTGCTGGGGGCGCTGCGTGCCGCCGGGACCCGGGTCTGCGTGGTCAGCAACGTCGGCTGGGACCTGCGGCCGATCTTCCGCGCGCATGGTCTCGACGCCCTGGTCGACGCCTATGTCCTGTCGTACGAGCACGGGATCCAGAAGCCGGACCCACATCTTTTTCACACCGCCTGCACACTTATCGGCCAGGATCCGAAGGATGTGGTGATGGTGGGTGACGACCGACACGCGGATGGCGGAGCGGCCGCGCTGGGGTGTGACGTGCGCTTCGTCGACCATCTGCCGGTGGAGGAACGGCCGGGCGGGCTACGGGCACTCGGGCTCGTTCCGTGATCCCACGGAGGGACATGCGAGAGATGTCCCTGACGCCCAATGGGTCCGATTGTCACACCGTGGCCTTAGCCTGGTGGCATGTCCCCTTCTCCCCGCTCATCCGATTCCGTGCGCTCCGCCGCAGTGGTGAATGAAGAGATTCGCGACCTGTGGCAGCGTTCCGGCGGATGCCTGTCCCCGGACGACGAGGAGGAGTACCAGCGACTCCTTGTGGAGTGGGCCGCGGTGACCGGCGGGAGCGCGAGGTCTGCCGCGTAAGCGGTACGGGGCGGCGTGCCGCTCCCCGTCCGGCCTGTGCGGCACCCTCCGGAGGCCTGACTTCTCCCCCGGTCGACCTGGCCCGTCGGGCATCGGTCGGGGCCGCGTTGATGAGGGACGGCATGAACCGGTCAACGCAGGGGTTCAGCAGGTGCCCGCCCGGCGCATCGGGCCATGAGGCCGTGCACCGCGCCAGGCTGCGACTGCTCGCCGTGTCCCGCCGGGCGAGGAACCGCCCGGCGGGAACGCGCCGTGAACGCACGGGTCCGGCGATACCCGCACAGCCGGATCAGTTGTCGAAGTACTCCGGCTGCGTCTGCACATTGAGCTCCGGCATCCGCACGCGCTTCGCCGGGTCGGTCCGCCGGTCGTCGAGCCTCAGGACGTCGAAGCCCTTGGCGATGTCGTTGGAGTAGATGTATCCGTTGTAGTAGTACGCCGACCAGGGGCCGGCCGTGGTGACGGCGTTCAGATTGACGGGACCGCGCTCGAAGAACGCGATCTCCTTGGGCGCCGAGGAGTCGGTGAAGTCCCATACCGAGACTCCGCCCTGGTACCAGGCCTGGACCATCAGGTCGCGGCCCTTGACCGGGATGATCGAACCGTTGTGGGCGACGCAGACCTCGGTGGCGGCCTGCGGGCGGTCGATCTTGAAGTAGCTGCGGAAGACAAGCTTGCGCTGGTCTCCCTTGCCGACGATGTCGTAGATGCCGTCGGCGCCGCGCTTCGGCCCGATCTCCTTGTTGCAGGTGGCCGCGCCACCTCCGCCGAGCTCATCGGTGAAGACGACCTTGTCCGCCTTCTGGTTGAACGTCGCCGAGTGCCAGAACGCGAAGTTCACATTGTCCTGAACCCGGTCGATGATCTTCGGGTTCTCCGGGTCCTTGATGGAGAACAGCAGGCCGTCCCCCATGCAGGCACCGGCGGCCAGGTCCTTCGACGGCAGCACCGTGATGTCGTGGCAGCCGCTCGTCTTCGAGACCCCGGGGTTGGTGGGCGCGCCCGGGTTGCCGCCGTCCGGGAAGAGCACCGGGAAGTTCACGACCGCGGCCTTCTCGGGAGCCTTGCGCGGCACCTTGATGATGGAGATCCCGTCGTGCGGCGGCTGGCAGTCCGGGAACGCCTCGCTCGGCGAGTACGAGGAGACGTATATGTATACGTTGCTGCCGTCCGGAACCAGCGTGTGGGTGTGCGAGCCGCAGGCGGTCTCGACGGCGGCGACGTACTTCGGGTTGCGCTTGTCGCTGATGTCGAAGATCTTCATGCCCTCCCAGGAGGACTTCTCCGTGGCGGGCTGGGTGGTGCTGGCGCACGAGTTGTCGTTGCGTGAGGAGTCGGTGGACAGGAACAGCAGGTTCCCGGAGACCGAGACGTCGTTCTGGGATCCCGGGCAGAGCACCTGGGTGACGGTCTGCGGGGAACTCGGGTTGCTGATGTCGTAGATCCGGAAGCCGTCGTAATTTCCGGCGAATGCGTACTTCCCCTGGAAGGCCAGGTCCGTGTTGAGACTCTTGAGTGCGTCCTTCGGGACGTTGGCCAGCGGGGTGATGTTGTCGCTGTGGACGATCTCGTCCACACCGGGTATCTCGCCGTCCTCGATGGCGGCCGTGGCGGCAGCCTCCTGGCTTGCGGAGACACCGGTGCGAGTGGCGGGTGAATCACCGGGGCCGGGCGTTGCGGCGGCCGATCCGGCCGTCAGCAGAGTGGCGAAGAGTCCGGCGGCGGCTGCCGCCACACCCAGACGTCTGCGCCGCACTTGCGTGGTGTGCAACGAAGTCACTGCGTCCTCCCCTGTACCAAAGCGTGGCTGAACGGTTGACTGACCCCGGCAGTATCGTCCTTCCCGCGGGTATCCCAACAGATGGCAACAGGAACGTAATGAAGTGACCGACCCCTGAGGCGGTGGATGTGCGCCAATTGATCCGCTACGACCTCATGTGGCAGTGGAGGAAGCCTTGTTGATTTACCGTCAGGTCGCTCATGTGCACAGATCTGCAGTCATCGCTGCCGTAGCGGCAGCCGTACTCTCCCTCGCCGCGTGCGATGCGGGCGGTGACGGCCATGAGACCAAAGCGCGTGCAGGAGGCGGTCCTTCGGTCATAGCACCGGGGAAGCCGGGAGAGCCCGCGCAGACCCTGTCCGTCGAGGAAGCCGCGAAGGCTGCCGGGAAGGACACCCCCAACTCGGCCGATTTCTGCTACATACAGATGATGATCCAGCACCACGCCCAGGCACTGGAGTTGACCGCCCTGGTGCCGTCCCGTTCCTCGTCCACCCCGGTCAAGCGACTTGCCGAGCGCATCTCCGCGGCGCAGAAACCGGAGATCGGCGCCATGGAGGGATGGCTCACGCACAACGGCGGCGAGAAACACTCGGGCGGTCACGACCACGCCGGGATGCCCGGCATGGCGACGGAGGCGCAGCTGAAGGAGTTGCGGGCGGCCGAGGGCAAGGCCTTCGACAAGCTGTTCCTGCAGCTGATGATCACCCACCACCAGGGAGCGATCACGATGGCGACCGAGGCGCTCTCGGAGGGCAACAACGTTCAGGTCGAAGAGATGGCGGACGATGTCGTCGCCCAGCAGACGGTCGAGATCGACCGGATGCGCGCCCTGTCCTCCTGACGCGCCGTGCGGCCGCACCTCTCCCCTGCTCCACCGACCGGTGGGATGCTGGAGTCACCCTTCCGGGAAGAGGTGCACCGTGCTCCGTGTCGCCGTCGTCGGCTCCGGACCCAGTGGGGTCTACACCGCCCAGTCTCTGGTCGAGCAGTCCCGGGTGCCCGATGTCCGGGTGGACGTGCTGGACCGGCTGCCCTGCCCGTACGGCCTCGTGCGGTACGGCGTCGCCCCCGACCACGAGAAGATCAAGTCGCTGCAGAACAGTCTGCGGACCGTCCTGGAGCACGAGCGGATCACCTTTCTCGGCCATGTCCAGGTGGGCGAGGACGGGCTGCCACCCGAACGGCTGAGCGAGCTTTACCACGCGGTGGTCTACTGCGTCGGGGCGGCGACCGACCGCGGTCTCGGCATTCCCGGCGAGGATCTGCCCGGCAGCCACTCGGCGACCGAGTTCGTCTCCTGGTACAGCGCACACCCCGATGCCGCTGCCAACAGCTTTGCGCTGCAGGCCCGTTCGGCCGTGGTGATCGGGGTCGGCAATGTGGCGGTCGACGTGGCGCGGATCCTCTCGCGCGGCGCCGAGGAACTGCGGCCCACCGATGTGCCCCACCCGGCGCTCGGCGCGCTGGCCGGCAGCCGGGTGCGTGAGGTGCACATGGCGGGCAGGCGGGGACCGTCGCAGGCCAGGTTCACCACCAAGGAGCTGCGCGAGCTGGGCGGGCTGCCGGGGGCGCGGGTCATGGTGGACGGGGCGGAGCTGGCCCGCGATCCGGTGTACGCCCCCGTCGGGGCGCCGGCGGATTCACCGGTGCCGCTGACGGCGGTGGTGCGGCGCAATATCGAGGTGCTGCGCGGGTGGGCCGAGGCCGGTGTCCCTGCCACCGGGCCGGACCCGATGCGCACGATCCACCTGCGGTTCTTCCTGCGTCCCGTCGAGCTCCTCGAACAGGACGGGCGGGTCGCCGGGGTCCGGTTCGCACGTACCGCGCCGGACGGCAGCGGAGGCGTACAAGACACCGGTGCGTACGAGGAGATCGACGCCCAGCTCGTCCTGCGGGCCGTCGGCTATCGCGGGCTGCCGCTGCCCGGTCTGCCGTTCGATCCGGTCCGCGGTACCGTGCCCCACCTGGCAGGGCGGGTGCTGCGTGACGGCGTGCCGTCACCCGGGGAGTATGTCGCGGGGTGGATCAAGCGGGGGCCGACCGGAGTGATCGGCTCGAACCGGCCGTGCGCGAAGGAGACGGTCGCGTCGCTGCTGGACGATGCTCCGCTGCTCGAGGGGCGGCCGTCGGCCTCCGATCCGGTGGCCGCGCTGCGGGCATGGGGGCTACGGCCGGTGGAATGGGACGGCTGGCTGTCGATCGAGCGGGCCGAGGCGGCCCTCGGGCAGTCGCTCGGCCGAGGGCCGGTGAAGATCCCGGACTGGGCAGGGCTCCTGCAGGCCGCACACAGCGACCGTCACTGAACCGCTGCCGGATGGTGTCAGTCTTCGCCGAGCCGGTCCGCCTGCCGGTTCGCGGCGGCGAGAATCGCGTCGAGCAGCCCCGGGAAGAGCGTGTCCAGATCTTCGCGGCGGAGCCCGTTCATCTTGGCGGTGCCCCGGTAGGTCTGACTGACGATGCCGCTCTCGCGCAGCACCCGGAAGTGGTGCGTGGTCGTGGACTTGGACACCGGCAGTTCGATACGGGAGCAGGTGAGCTCGTCCTCTGCGGCGGCCAGCTCACGGACCACCCGCAGCCGCATCGGGTCGGACAACGCGTGGAGCACCGCCTCGATACGGATCTCCTCGCGGGCGGGGTGGGCGAGTACACGGGCGCCGCCGTCCGAGGCGGCGGCGCTGGTGGCGGTCACAGTGACTCCCCTGACATCGTTTCGAACGGATACCTCATCGTACGAGACCCATCGTACTTTGCCGCACGGCTGAGGCGTCAGGACAGCTTCCGCCCTGTACAACACCCAGTGCGGCTGTCACCCCCTGACACGAGTTTCACGACGGCGAGCACGCGGTTGCGGTCCGGAAGCCGGTCAGCCGCTGAGCAGGTCCGGCCTCGCGGTCACCGAGGCAAGATATCCGGCCGGGTCGGCGATCGCCTTGCGGGCCGCCAGGTCGAGCATGCCTGCCACGCCCGTCACCTCCGCCGCGACCGTGCCGTCCTGGACGTCACCGCCGACGCCCGGGCTCAGGCCTTGCGCGCCCGTAGACGGCGCAACATACGGGGGTCCTCGAAGCCGACCGAGCGGGCGGCGGCGTCGACCGTGGCGCCGTGGCTGATGAGGTGTTCGGCGCGTTCGAGGCGGAGGGTCTGCTGGTAGCGGAGTGGGGTGAGGCCTCCGGTTGCACGGGTGAAGAGGCGGGTGAGGGTGCGTTCGCTGACGCCCACGGCCGCGGCCTGGGCGGACAGGGGCAGTGGCTGATCGAAGCGGGCGTCGAGCAGGTCCTGGGCGCGGTGCACGGTGTCGTCGAGGTGGGAGCGATACCGGAGCATCGCGCCGGCCTGCGGTTCGTGGCCGTTGCGGCGGGCGTAGACGACCATGTCGCGTGCCACCTGCGCGGCGAGGGCGGGACCGTGACGGGTGGCGATCAGGTGCAGGGCCAGGTCGATACCGCTGGCGATACCGGCCGAGGTGACCACTCGGTCGTCCGCCGTGTACAGGACGTCCCGGACGACCGCCGCCTCGGGGTGGCGCCTGGCCAGTTCGTCCTGGACGTCGTGGTGGGTGGTGCAGCGGCGGCCGTCGAGCAGCCCAGCCTGGCCCAGCGCCTCGGCTCCGGCACAGACGCTGGCGACGGTGCCGCCCCTGGCGTGGTGGTCCCGGAGGGCCTGCAGGGCCGCGTCCCCGACGGCGGGGCTGTCGGCCAGGGTGAGCGCCCGCCAGCCCGGGACGACGATCAGGTCGTCGGGGCCGAGGTCGGGCCAGTCCAGCCGGGCGACCAGCGGCAGGCCCTGGGCGGTGGGGACCTGCGGCTGCTCGGCGATGTAGCTGAGGGTGTACGGGTGCCCGAAGTCCGCGGCCGTGGAGAAGACCTGTGCGGGGCCGGCCAGGTCCAGCAGATGGACTCCAGGCACCAGGAAGAAAGCAATGCGGCTCACGATCCGGTCATCATGCCTTAAGACCGCCCGGCACATAGGGGGTGGGAGAAGGAGCGGGGCTGGGTGCAGCTGCAAGGCGGAGGAGGGAGGCAACGCGAAGGGGGCCCCTCCCATGCCTTTCGGGCCCTGGGGGAGTTGTTGACCGACGACAACGCCGCCGGGCGCCGCCCATCGGCACGCGACGCCGCCCCATCTATGTGCGCGGCCTCTAAGCCGCGGCCGCGGCCTCCAGCTGCTCGACGGTGGCGATGGTGGCGAAGCGTCCGGCGAGGGCGTACTCAGTACGCCTGATGATCTCCTCCGCGCTCAGGGTGCGGGGGTCCGACAGCATGTCGGCGATGCTCCGGTCGGCGGGGGCGTCGCGGTGCGGGATGGGGTTGGTCGCCGTGGCGTTGGTGACGAAGGTGACCCGGTAGCCGAGGTCACTCGCGACGCGGGTGGTGGTCTCCACGCACTGCTCGGTGCGGATGCCGCAGACGGTGAGCTCCTGGATGCCGCGCTGGGTGAGGAGTTGCTGCAGGCTGGTGGTGGTGAAGGCGTTGTGCGAGGTCTTGTGGAGCATCAGTTCGCCGTCCTGGCGGTCCAGTTCCTCCATCAGCCGGACGTGGCCCAGGGCAGGGTCGAAGACATCGCCGCTGCCGGGCTCACTGTGCAGCACCCACACCACCAGGTCCCCGGCCTGACGGGCGAGCCGGACCAGTCGGCCCACCTGGTGGGCGATCTTCGGGTCGGAGATGGTCTCCCACAGGGGGTGGGCGCGGAAGGACTCCTGGACATCGATGACGATCAGTGCTCGATTCATGTCCTGAAGTCTGTCCGGCGCGGCCGGGGTGGCGACAGGCCGCATCAGGTCCGGGTGCGGACCGATCCGGTCAGCGCACTCAGTCGTCCGTGACCGGCGGATGATGCGTCCTGTCCGCCCACTTCGTCGGATCGCCGCGGACGTTTCCCCAGTGGTACTCATGGGTGAAGCTCGTGGGGATGATCTCGGCCCGGGTGGACAGCGCACGTACTGAGACCGACCGGCACATGGGGGGTGGGAGCAGGAGCGCCTGCGGCCGGGCGGACCGCAGGGCTCGGGGCGGCGTGGGTCAGTGGCGGCGCTTGCCTTTGGGCTTGGTGCGGCCACGGGCGCGGGCCGCGTTGAGCCGTCCCAGCTGCGCTGACTTGGCGCGCAGCGGTCCCTGCGCAAACCGTCGGAGCTGCTCGAGTCCGGTGTGGTCCGGGTGGCCTGAGGTGAGGGCGGCCCGGATCACATCCTCGGCCTGGCTCAGCCCGCCGGACAGCACGGCGTCGAGGAAAGCGGCCTCTCCACCGGTCTCCAACAGTAGGAGTAGGCTCTCCGCGACCATGAGGTGCGCTTCGGCCTCGGTCAGCTCGTCAGGGGCAAGGCTGTCGCAAACGGTGAGGACGCCGAGCGCGGTCGGCGCCAGTTCCGGGTCCGCGCGCAGGGAGTGCAGAAGTTTCTCGCCGTCTCCTCCGGGCAGCGCTGTGGCCAGGGTGTCGAGCATCGCGGCGGCGCGTGTGCGGAACGGCGCCTGCCGTACCGCCTGCAGAAGTTGGCCGCGGGAGGCTGCGGAACCGCCGTGGGCGGTGGTCCAGGCAGCGAGTTCGGCGCGGGCGCTGTCGGGGTCGTAGTGCTCGGCCAGTACGCCGAGCAGCCCGGCGGCGGGGGCGTGCGTGAGTTCGCCGACGAGCGGCGTGCTGCGTCCCTCCGCGAGGAGGCGCTGCCGTACGGCATGCGTACCGAGGTCGGTGAGGCGGATCAACTCCACGGGTCTGTCGGCCAGTTCGGCGCGCAGCCGCAGCAGTGCGCGCAGCCCGCCCGGCGTGTCCGCCAAAGGCTCGCCCGGCAGCCGGGTCAGTGTCCGCGGCAGCCAGTCCAGCAGGAACCCCTTCCACATGCCGCACCTGCCACATGCCCAGCCGGCCGTCCACCGTCCCACGGTGCCGGTACTCGAGTGCCGACTCCACGACGATCGGGTCCGCCTCGCCCCCGCCCTGAGTGCGGCTCCAGTCCGCGACGCGGTGGGCGAGTTGCTCGCGGGCGGCAGAGAACGCTTCTTCGTTGTCGGGCGGGCTCGAAGAACATACGCATGGACGGGACGACCTCACCTCAATGGACCTGCAACCGCCCCCACGTTACCCAGCCGCCCCCGCACCACGGCATGGCTCCGCCCTGCGGAATCGGTCCGGCACAAGCCTCCGGCTTCAGCGGTGCCCGGCCCGCAGCCACTCTCCGGGCCGTCCGCGCCTGCGTGGTACGGCTGGTGTGGCGGCATGATCTGGATCTCGACGGTCCACAACTCCCCGCACCGGATGAGGTGATCATGGAGCTCCCGTGTCACGTGCTCGCCGCCCGTGTCCCGCAGCAGCACCGACTCCTCGATGATGAAGCTGAACGAGGTCGGCGGCTTGCGGGTCAGCAGTTTCTGCCGGTCCAGTCGCGCCGCGATGCGCTCCGCGACCTCGTCCTCCGTGGGCGGGGGCGGGAGTACTCTGGGAGTTGGTTCCGGGCAGCCAGGGCGACGCCTCGTCGCCTACGTCGCGCCGCGCCCCTTGGCAGCGCATCCATCCGGCCCCCGAGTCAGCCGTACTCGCGGGCGGCCGCGACCCGGTCCTGGGTCAGGCCTTCTTGACCACGCTCGACTTGAGCTGCATGGCGCCGAATCCGTCGATCTTGCAGTCGATGTCATGGCCGTCGACTCCGTCGACCAGGCGGATGTTGCGTACCTTCGTGCCCGCTTTGATCCCCGAGGGGCTGCCCTTGACCTTGAGGGCCTTGACGACGGTCACCATGTCGCCGTCGCTCAGCACATTCCCGACGGAATCCCTGACGACCCACTCCCCGGAGACACTCGTGTCCTCCGCGCCACCCACGGCGGGAACCCACTCATTGTCGCACTCCGGGCAGACCATCAGAGCGTTCATCTCGTAGGTGTACTCGCTGGAGCACTTCGGGCACGGGGGGAGGTTCTCAAGCATTCGGCCAGAATATCCGAACTTTTGCACGATCCCCTGCCGCGTCCGCAGGTGCCCAGGGCTGTCATCCCGTGGTGGTCCGTGGCCGCCGTCCGGCCTGGAGGTTTCCGTCGCCGGGACTGCGCGCTGAGTACCGTCGCAGCCGAGTCGCTGTCGCTTGCCCTGTTGCTGGGTTGCCGGCCTTCGCCGTCGTACGGCTCCAGCACATCGGCACGCTGTACGACGCCGCCTCCGATCCGTACGACACCGAGTGCGGCATGGCGAGCCGGGCGAAGGGTGCGTCGGGCACGTGCCACTTCCGCAGCATCGTTGTCAGCCGCCCGCCGGATGCCGTCGACCACGGCGCGCGCGATGTATGTCGGGAAGCACCCGCACCTCGGCCGCCCCTCGCCGAGGGGTGGATCCGCGGGCGAGGCCCGCGGATCCACCCCGAAGAACTGGCGCAACACCTGACACAGGAACCGAACGCGACTGCGGGGACAAGACGCTCTTTCAGCTGTCGAAGTCGACGGTCAGGGTGTCGGACATGGGGAACGTCTGGCAGGTGAGTACGTAGCCGGCGTCGACCTCGGAAGGTTCGAGCGCGTAGTTGCGGCGCATGTCGGCCTCGCCGTCGGTGACCAGAGCACGGCAGGTGCCGCACACGCCGCCCTTGCAGGCGAAGGGCGTGTCGGGGCGTACCCGCGCTGCTCCGTCCAGGATCGTCGTCCGACGGGAGAGCGGGGACGTGGTGGAGCGGCCGTCGAGCGTGATGGTGACCTGGCTGACTGGGCCGTCGGCCGTGGCGTCCTCGTGGCGGACGGTGCGGATCGGCTCGTCATCGGCGAAGAACAGTTCCTGGTGCACGCGGTCCACGGGGACACCAAGGTTCCCGAGGAGCTTCTGCGCGTCCCGGACCATGCCGTGCGGACCGCACAGCCACCAGTGGTCCGCGCCACGGACGTCGACGAGCCCGTCGATGAGCGCTGCGAGGCGCTCGGCATCCAGGCGCCCCGACAGCAGTTCGGCCTCGCGCGGTTCACGGGACAGGACGTGCCCGAGCTGGAAGCGGGTGCGGTAGAGGTCCTTCAGCTCCGCGAGTTCGTCGGCGAACATCACCGTGTCGGTGCGGCGGTTGCCGTAGAAGAGCGTGACCCGGGAGCGGGGGCCCGTGGCCAGGACTGACTCGGCTATGGACAGCATCGGGGTGATGCCGGAGCCGGCCGCGATCAGGACGTGGTGGCCCGGTTCGGTGAGGTCGGGGGTGAAGGCGCCGGTGGGGGCCATCACCTCGATCGTGTCCCCGGGGCGTACGTCATGGACCAGCCAGGAGGAGAAGAGTCCGCCGGGCACGACCCGCACGCCGATGCGGGGGCGGGCGCCGATGGGAGAGCAGATGGAGTACGAGCGTCGCTCGTCGCGCCCGTCGATCTCGCGGCGCAGCGTGAGCGACTGGCCGGGCCGGTAGGCGAACTCCTCCGCGAGGTCATCGGGTATGTCGAAGCTGATGGCGGCCGCGTCCTCGCACAGCGGCTGCACCGCGGCGACCCGCAGCGGGTGGAAGGCCGGGCGACGGCGCGTGCGCGCGGGGGCGGCGGACGCGGGGGTGTCCGTCGTGGTGGTCGGGGCCATCAGATCTCCTTGACGTACTCGAACGGCTCAAGACAGCTGCGGCAGCGCCACAGCGCCTTGCAGGAGGTGGCGGCGAAGCGGGACGTCTCCTCGGTGTCCGACGACCCACAGCGGGGGCACGCCACCGCGCGGCGCGTGACCGACAGCTCCAGCGGCACGGGCCCGCCGGTGCGGCGAAGCGCGGTGCCGGGGGGCGCGATACCGGCCTCGGCGAGCTTGCGGCGGCCCTCGGCGGTGATCCAGTCCGTCGTCCACGGCGGGTCGAGAACGGTGCGGATCTCCACCTGCGCGAAGCCGGCCGCCCGCAGCCGCGCGGCGACGTCGGCACGCATCTCCGCCATGGCGGGACAGCCCGAGTAGGTGGGCGTCAGTCCCGCGACGACCGTGCCGTCCGGCCGCATTTCGACCGCGCGCAGGACGCCGAGATCGGCCAGGGTGAGCATGGGCAGCTCCGGGTCCGGGACCTGCTCGGCCACGCACCGGGCCCGGCGCTCGTCCAGGGTGGTCACCATGTCGCGTCCGGGTGGGCGCGGGCCACGCTCTGCAACTCGGCGAGCAGCGGGGCCAGGTGCTCGGTGTGGTCGCCTTCCCTGCCCTGTCCGGGCAGGGACCCGGCCTCCGGCAGGCGCAGCCCGGCGGCGTCGAGGACCCGCTGGAGCACCGTCGTTGTCTCCTCTCTCACCTGCGCGGGGTCGACGCCGAAGTCCGGCCGGTGCGTGAAGAGTTCGCCCAGGTACGGGACGACATCGGCGAGCGCCTGCCGCATCCGCCGGAGGGACTCCTCCGTGCCGTCGCCCAGCCGCAGCGTCCAGTCGGCCGCGAACTGGCGGTGGTACGCGAGTTCGTTGACCCCCTTGGCGGCGATGGCCTTCAGGACCGGGTCCTGCACGGTGGCCGCGAGCCGCTCGAAGACGGCCAGGCGCCAGCTGGACATGACCAGCAGCCGGGCGATGGAGAACGCGAAGTCCCCGTTGGGGAGTTCGGCGAGCCGGACATTGCGGAAGTCCTCCGCGTCACGGGAGTAGGCGTACGCATCCTCGCCCCGGCCGGTGCCGTCCACCTGGCCGGCCCGCGCGTACAACAGGCGCGCCTGGCCGAGCAGATCGAGGCCGATGTTGGCCAGGGCCACCTCCTCCTCCAGCTCGGGGGCGCGGGTGCACCACTGGGCCAGGCGCTGGGCCCCGACCAGGGCGTCGTCCCCGAGGGCCAGGCAGCACGCGGCCAGCTCGGCGGGGTCCACCGTGGCGGGCACGGTCGTGTCGACGCCGTGCAGCGGGTCCTCGAAACCGGTACCGAAGGCCCAGCGGGCGTCCGAGTCCCCGTGCTCCTCGCCCAGGGACAGGTAGACGTGGTCGTCAGTGACGTCGCTCATGCCGTCCTGCTCCTAGATGTGGGGGACATCGTCGGGGATGTCGTAGAAGGTGGGGTGGCGGTAGACCTTGTCGGCACTGGGCTTGAAGAAGGGGTCCTTCTCGTCGCGCGTGGAGGCGGCTATGTCCTCCGAGCGCACCGCCCATATGCTCACGCCCTCGTTGCGCCGGGTGTACAGGTCGCGGGCATGGCTCAGCGCCATGGCGTCGTCGGCGGCGTGCAGCGAGCCGACGTGGACGTGGTTCAGGCCGCGCTTGCCGCGGATGAACACTTCGTAGAGCGGCCAGCTGTCCTTCGTGCCTTCGGTGTTGCTCATGCCACCGTTCCTTCCTGAATGTTCCGAGCTTGCCTGGCTGCCCGCTTGGCCGCGTGGGCGGAGGCCGCCTCGCGCACCCAGGCGCCTTCCTCGTGGGCGGCCCGCCGCCGCGCGACGCGCTCCTTGTTGCAGGGCCCGTCACCGGTGATCACGCGCTGGAGCTCGGACCAGTCGGGGGTGCCGAAGTCGTGGTGGCCGCGCTCCTCGTTCCAGCGCAGCTCGGGGTCGGGCAGGGTCACGCCCAGCTTGGCGGCCTGCGGGACGGTCATGTCGACGAAGCGCTGGCGCAGCTCGTCATTGCTGTGCCGCTTGATCTTCCAGGCCATCGAGGCGGCGGAGTTGGGGGAATCGCCGTCGGGCGGGCCGAACATCATCAGGGACGGCCACCACCAGCGGTCCACCGCGTCCTGCACCATCGCGCGCTGGGCGTCGGTGCCCCGCATCATCGTCATCAGCAGCTCGTAGCCCTGACGCTGGTGGAAGGACTCCTCCTTGCAGATCCGCACCATCGAGCGGGCGTACGGACCGTAGGAACTGCGGCACAGCGGCACCTGGTTGCAGATCGCCGCGCCGTCCACGAACCACCCGATCACGCCGACGTCGGCGAAGGTCGGCGTCGGGTAGTTGAAGATCGACGAGTACTTCTGGCGACCCTCGATCAGGCGCTCGGTGAGGTCCGCGCGGTCGGCGCCCAGGGTCTCGGCCGCCGAGTACAGGTACAGGCCGTGTCCGGCCTCGTCCTGGACCTTCGCGAAGAGGATGGCCTTGCGTCGCAGCGACGGGGCCCGGGTGATCCACTCGCCCTCGGGCTGCATGCCGATGATCTCCGAGTGGGCGTGTTGCGCGATCTGCCGGATCAGCGTCTTGCGGTAGCCCTCGGGCATCCAGTCCCGGGGCTCGACCCGCTGGTCCCTCGCGATCGTCGCGTCGAACCGCTCCTGGAGCTCAGGCTCCCCGCAGCCGCCCGGCGCTGCGCCGTGTGACGTGGTCATCGATACCAGCTTCCCTACCGACCATTCGTTCGGTACATAGTCTGACGAATTTTCCCAGCTCCAGCAACCCCTGGACCGGGATCAATGAACCGACCGGCGGCCGTCGGCGCCGACGGCCGCCGCAACGCTCAGCGGCCCTCGAAGGACGGCTTCTCCTTGGCGAGGAACGACCGCACCGCGGCGCTGTGGTCCCGCGTGGCACCGAGGCGCTCCTGCGCTGCCGCCTCACTCTCCAGTACGGCGCCGAGGTCGACCCCGGCCGCCGCGACCCGCAGCAGTGCCTTGACCTCGCCGTACGCCGCGGTGGGCCCGGCCGCCAGCCGACGCGCCAGCGACAGCCCCTCCGCCGCGGCCTGACCGTCCGGCACGACCCGGTGCACCAGCCCCCACCGCTGCGCGTCCTCGGCGTCGAAACGGTCTCCGAGCAGCATCAGGGCGGCGGCGCGCGAGGGGCCGACCGCCTGGGACAGCGACAGGCTCAGCCCGCTGTCCGCGGCCAGTCCGATCCCGGTGAACGCGGTCGAGAAGCGTGCGCCGGCCGAGGCCACCCGCAGGTCGGCGCAGAGCGCGAGCCCGAGCCCCGCCCCGACGCACGCGCCCTCGACCCCCACGACCACCGGCTGGGGCAGCGCGTGGAGCGCTTCGACCAGCGGGTTGTACTCGGCGCGCACCACGGCGAACGCCGATGCCGGCCCGGTCTCCAGGGCCTCGGCGTGCTCCTTGAGGTCCTGCCCGACACAGAAATTCCTGCCCTGGGCGGTCAGCAGCACCGAGCGGACGACATCCCCGTCGCTCGGCACCCGGCGCACGGCGGCCAGCAGCTCGAACCGCAGCGACGCGTCGAGCGCGTTGCCCGCGGAGGGCCTGCGCAGCTCGATGACCGCGACGCCGCCGTCGAGGGTGTAGCCGACACTGGGCCCAGCCCCCTCGGATTCGGCCGCTCCGGTTGTGGTCACTGCCATGTGTAGAACCCCTGCCCCGACTTGCGGCCCAGTTCGCCCCGGGCGACCTTGTCGCGCAGCAGCTGCGGCGGGGCGAAGCGCTCCCCGAGCGTCGCGTGCAGGTATTCGGCGATGGCCAGGCGGACATCGAGTCCGACCAGGTCGGTGAGGCGCAGCGGACCCATCGGGTGCTTGTAGCCGAGGCTCATCGCGTCGTCGATCGCCTCCGGCTCCGCGACCCCCTCCTCGACCATGCGGATCGCCTCCAGGCCGAGTGCCAGGCCGAGGCGGCTGCTGGCGAAGCCCGGGGAGTCCTTGACGACGACGTCCTTCTTGCCGAGCGCATGGGTCCAGCCCAGGGCGGCCCGCACGACCTCGGGCGAGGTGTCCGGTGCGACGACGATCTCGACCAGCTCGGAGGCGGGCACGGGGTTGAAGAAGTGCATGCCGAGGAAGCGGCCCGGCTCCCTCAGCGCCGAGGCCAGTTCGGTGACCGAGAGGGAGCTCGTGTTGGTGGCCAGCACGGTCGACTTGTCCACCGCCTGTTCGACCGCGGCGAGCAGCCGGGCCTTGAGGGCGGCGTTCTCCGGAACGGCCTCGACGACCAGCTCGGTGCCCGAAGGCAGCCCGTCGACCGATTCCACGGTCGTGACCCGAGCGAGCACCTGTTCGGCGGGCTCGGCGAGCTTGCCGCGCTCGGCGGCCCGCTGCAGCCCGGCGGCGATCCGGTCCAGGGCGGCGGCCGAGGCCTCCGCGTCGCCCTCCACGACGGTCACGGACGAGCCGATCGCCGCGAACGACTGCGCGATACCGGCCCCCATCCGGCCGCCGCCGATCACGCCCACGACGGTGGGTACGGTCGGACTGCTCATGCCTTGCTCCTGTTCTTCTTCCCCAAGAAGCGCGTCATACGGTCCTGCTTGTCCTGGCCCTCGAAGAGCACGGCCTGCGCCAGGTCGTCGGCGACCGGGTGCGCGCCCGGCGCATCGACGACGAGCTTCGTCAGGCGCAGCGCAACGGCCGAGGAGCGCGCCATGCGGTCGAGCAGCGCGTGCGCCTCGTCCAGCAGCTTCTCCGCGGGCACCACGTCGATGACGAGCCCTGCGGCCAGGGCCGCCTGAGCGTCCAGATTCCGCCCCGCGAGCAATACCTGCTTGGCGACGGACTCGCCCACCAGCTCCGGCAGCCGCCAGCAGGCGCCGGCCGCCGCGAGTATGCCGAGCCCCGGCTCCGGATTGCCGAAGACGGCGTCGGGCCCCGCGATGCGGATGTCGCAGGCGTACGACAGCTCGGCGCCGCCGCCCAAGGCCCAGCCGTCGACGGCGGCCACCGTCGGCATGGGCAGCCTGCGCACCCGCTCGAACAGACGGCTGTTGATCCCCTGCAGCGCTTCCTCCCGGCCGCGCCGCAACAGCTCCGCGATGTCGGCGCCGCCCGCGAAGACTCCGCCGTGGCCGGTGAGCAGCAGCAGCTTCGGATCGCGTTCCAGCAGGTCACAGACCGTGTGCAGCTCGCGGATCATCAGCCCGCTGATGGCGTTGCGCGCCTCAGGGCGGTGCAGGGTGACCACGACCCGGTCCTCGCGCTCCTCGACGAGAAGCGTGTCGTACGTTGTCCCGCTCACACCCGCTCCACCAGCATCGCCATGCCCTGCCCCACGCCCACGCACAGCGTGGCCAGGCCCCGGTGAGCGTCCTCGCGCTCCAGGCGGCCCAGCAGCGTGAGGAGGATACGGGCGCCCGAGCAGCCCAGCGGATGGCCGAGCGCGATGGCGCCGCCGTCGGCGTTGACCTTGTCCTCGTCGAGCTTGAGACGGCGGATGACGGCCAGCGCCTGCGCGGCGAAGGCCTCGTTGAGCTCGATGGCGTCCAGACCGGCAGTCTGCCAGCCGGCGCGGGCGAGTGCCTTCTCCGTGGCGGGAACCGGCCCGAGGCCCATGATGTGGGGCTGGACACCTGCGGACGCGGAGGTGACGACCCGGGCGCGCGGGGTGAGCCCGTACCGCTCGACGGCCGCCGCGCTCGCCACCACCAGGGCCGCGGCCCCGTCGGACAGCGGCGAGGAGGAGCCCGCGGTGACGATGCCGTCCTTGCGGAAGATCGTGCGCAGGGAGCTCAGCTTCTCCAGCGTCGTCGACGGACGCGGCCCCTCGTCGCGCTCCACGAGACCGTCCTTGACCGGGACCGGCACGATCTCGCGGTCGAAGTGTCCGGCCGCCTGCGCGGCGACGGCGCGCCGGTGGCTGCGCAGCGCGAAGGCGTCGGACTCGGCGCGGGTGATGCCGTCGAGCGCGGCGACCTCCTCGGCCGTCTCGCCCATCGACAGGGTCACCTTCGCCGTCTCCGGCCCTGCCCCGGCGGGCACCGCGCGATCCGCGGCGGCGAAGCGCGGGTTGGTGAAGCGCCAGCCCAGAGACGTGTCGTGCAGCTCGCCCGGCTTGGACCAGGGGGTGCCCGGCTTCTCCATGACCCACGGGGCCCGGGTCATGGACTCCACACCGCCCGCCACGACCAGATCGGCCTCGCCGGACCGGATCGCCTGGGCCGCCGAGGCGACTGCGGTCAGGCCCGAGGCGCACAGCCGGTTGACCGTGTAGCCGGGCACGGTGTGCGGAAGTCCGGCCAGGAGCACGGCCATGCGCGCCACGTCGCGGTTGTCCTCGCCGGCCTGGTTCGCCGCGCCCAGAATGACCTCGTCCACGGCCTCGGTCGGAATCGCGGCTCGGCGGACAGCCTCACCGACCACCAGCGCCGCCAGATCGTCGGGGCGTACGGAGGCCAGGGCACCGCCGTAGCGGCCCTGCGGGGTGCGGACCCCGTCGATCAGGTAGACGTCGTCAGGCATGGGTGCCCTCCTGGATGGTGACGGGGCGGCGCGACTGCAGCGTCGCGAAGCGGCCCGTGACGAATGCGGGATCGGACAGGGTGGCGCTGGCCGCGGGGTTGGCGGCGCTGCCGTGGAAGTCGCTGAACGCCGCGGACTGGTTGACGAAGACGCCGCCCGTGAGGTTCTCCGACAGGTGCACTCCCGCGTCCAGGGCCGCCGACTCGGCGGCGGCCAGGACCTCTTCGCTCGTGGAGTGCACGGCGGCGGTGAGCGCGCCGTGGGCGCGCACCGTCTCGCGGAAGATCCGCAGGCTGTGCTCGGTGGAGTCGGTGGCGATGACGAAGGAGACGGGTCCGAACCACTCTCGGGTGTACGTCTCGTCGTCCGCCCCCGCGTCGAGGCGCGCGACCAGCGGCGTACGAACGGTGGCCGCCGGGTATTCGGGGTGTTCGACCGGCTGCGAGGGGTGGACGGTGCTGCCCAGTGCCGAGGCCTTCTCCAGACGCTCGCGCACGCCGTCGTTGACTAGGGCACCGAGCGTGCCGGCCGCCCTGTCCGAGTCGCCGAGCAGCTTGTCCAGCGCGGCGCCCAGATCTGCGGCGAACGCGTCGGCCGTCTTGACCCCCTGGTCGGTGGCGATGCCCTCGCGGGGGATCAGCAGGTTCTGCGGGGTGGTGCACATCTGCCCGCTGTACAGGGACAGCGAGAACGCCAGATTGCCCAGCAGCCCGCGGTAGTCGTCGGTGGAGTCGAGGACGACCGTGTTGAGGCCCGCCTTCTCCGTGTACACGGCGGCCTGACGCGCGTTCGTCTCCAGCCAGTCGCCGAACTCGGTGGAGCCGGTGAAGTCGATGATGCGGACGTCCGGGTGGAGCGCGAGGAAGCCCGCGGTCCGCTCGCCCGGCCCCTCGGCGGCGAGGACGACGAGATTGGGGTCGAAGCCCGCCTCGACCAGGACCTCGCGGGCCGTGCGCGCGGTGAGCGCCAGCGGCAGCACGGCGCCCGGATGCGGCTTGATCACGACCGGGTTGCCGGTGACCAGGCTGGCGAACAGCCCCGGGTAGCTGTTCCACGTCGGAAAGGTGTTGCAGGCGATCAGCAACGAGACACCGCGTCCGACCGGCGTGAACTTCTTGTCCATCGCCAGCGCAGCGCCCTTGCGCTGGGGCTTGGTCCAGCGGGCCGACTCCGGGTGCCGCTTCTGCTCGGCCCAGGCGTAGGCGACGGCCTCCAGGCCGCGGTCCTGCGCGTGCGGGCCGCCCGCCTGGAACGCCATCACGAAGGCCTGGCCGGTGGTGTGCTGCACGGCGTGCGCGTTCTCGAAACTGGCCGCGTTCAGCCGGGCCAGGATCTCGACAGCGACTCCCGCGCGCACATCGGGTCCCGCCTCGCGCCAGGGGCCGGTGGCCGCCTTGGCGGCGGCCACCGCCGCCTCCGGCGCGACGCGGGGGTAGGTGATCCCGAGCGCGAAGCCGTAGGGGGAGGTCTCGGTGGCCTGTACGGTCCCGTCGCCGGGGTGTCCGGGCAGCTCGAACGGCTTGCCCAGCTGATTCCGGAAGGCGGCCTCGCCGAGCTTCGCGGCCTCCTCGCCGTACACCGACTTGCTGGGCGACTCCGGATAAGGCGTCCAATGGTCCCGGCTAGCGGTAGCGGCCACGGCCTTTTCCAGCAGCTCACGGTGGCGAGCGAAGAAGTCAACGGGCTCGGGAGTGTTGCGGGGCATGCGGTCCACCTCTTGACAGGCAGTGGTGATGCTTGATTACTTGGCGACTCCGACGCTAACCGAATGTTCGGTCGGTACACAAGGTGGTGGAAAACGTGACGCAGGCCACCGACGTGGCTCTCGGTCCGGTGGAGACGATGTTCGCCGCGGACCAGGCTTCCCGGAATCTCGGCATCGAGCTGGTGCGGCATGGTGAGGGGACCGCCGTGCTGCGCATGACCGTGACGCCGCCGATGGTCAACGGGCACAGGATCGCCCACGGCGGTTATCTCTTCCTCCTCGCCGACACCGCCTTCGCCTGCGCCTGCAACAGCCACGGACCCGTGACCGTCGCGGCCGCGGCCGACATCGTCTTCGTCGCCCCGGCCCACGAGGGCGACGTCCTCGAGGCGACGGCCGACGAGCGCACCCGGTTCGGCCGCAGCGGGATCTACGACGTGACCGTCCGACGCATCCATGGCGGTCCGCGCGAAGCGCGGGCCGCTGAGGGCGATGGCGGGACAGCGGCGGGCGAGGTGATTGCGGAGTTCCGCGGGCGCAGCCGCAGCATGGGAAGCACGAAGACGAAGGAGTCGCAATGAGCAGCGAACTGATGGCCCCGGCGGACCAGGGGCCCCGCCTGGGAGAGCCCCTCCCGGACGAGCTGCTGGACAGCGCCGAGCGCATGACACGCGAGCAGCTCCAGCAGCTTCAGCTCGAACGCCTCCGGGCGACTCTGCGACACGCCTACGACAACGTCGAGCTGTACCGCAAGAAGTTCGACGCGGCCGGCGTGAAGCCCGATGACTGCCGCTCCCTCGACGACTTGGCCCGATTCCCCTTCACCACCAAGGCCGATCTGCGCGACACCTATCCCTTCGGCATGTTCGCCGTCCCCATGTCCGAGGTACGGCGCATCCACGCTTCCAGCGGCACCACCGGCCGCCCCACCGTGGTCGGCTACACCGAGAACGACCTGTCGATGTGGGCCGACGTCGTCGCCCGCTCCATACGCGCCGCGGGCGGCCGTCCGGGCCACAAGGTCCACGTCTCGTACGGCTACGGCCTGTTCACCGGCGGCCTCGGCGCGCACTACGGCGCCGAGCGGGCCGGGTGCACCGTGATCCCCGCCTCGGGCGGCATGACCGCGCGCCAGGTGCAGATCATCCAGGACTTCAAGCCCGAGATCATCATGGTCACGCCCTCCTACATGCTGACGCTGCTCGACGAGTTCGAGCGGCAGGGCGTGGACCCGCGGACCAGCTCCCTGAAGATCGGTATTTTCGGCGCCGAGCCGTGGACGGAGGCGATGCGCCGCGAGATCGAGGAGCGCATGGACATCCACGCCGTCGACATCTACGGCCTGTCCGAGGTCATGGGCCCGGGTGTGGCGCAGGAGTGTGTGGAGACCAAGGACGGACTGCACGTCTGGGAGGACCACTTCTACCCCGAGATCGTCGATCCTTTCACGGACGCCGTCCTGCCCGAGGGGGACAGCGGCGAGCTGGTCTTCACCTCGCTCACCAAGGAAGCCCTGCCGATCATCCGCTACCGCACGCGCGACCTCACGCGCCTGCTGCCCGGCACCGCGCGGCCCGCCTTCCGCCGTATCGAGAAGATCACCGGCCGCAGCGACGACATGATCATCCTGCGGGGTGTGAACGTCTTCCCGAGCCAGATCGAGGAGATCGTGCTGCGTGTGCCCGATGTCGCCCCGCACTTCCAGATCGAGCTGACGCGGCGCGGCCGCATGGATCACATGACGGTCCACGTCGAGGCCCGTCCCGGCGCCGGCCCGGAGCAGCGCGAGGCAGCTGTCAAGACGATCGCCAAGGGTGTGAAGGACGGGGTGGGCGTCAGCGTCGAGGTGTGCGTGGTCGAGCCGGAGTCCCTGGAGCGCTCGGTCGGCAAAATCCGCCGGGTCAAGGATCTGCGCCGGGGGTGACCCTCGGCCCTTGTCACAATGGACCGGTGAGCAGAACGCCTGTCCAGAGCGCCGCCGCCCGTCGGGGCCGCCCCAGCTACGACCGTGACTCCCTGCTGGAGGTCGCGGTCGTGGTCTTCAACGAGCGCGGCTACGACGGCACCAGCATGGAAGAGCTGGCCAGGCGCCTGGGCCTGAGCAAGTCGAGCATCTACCACCATGTCTCCGGCAAGGAGGAACTGCTCGACCTCGCCGTCAGCCGCGCCCTGAACGCGCTGTTCGCCGTACTTGAGGAGGACCAGGACCCCCGGACCTCGGCCACCGCGCGCCTGGAGCGGGTCGTCCACCGCAGCGTCGAGGTTCTGGCCGCCGAACTGCCCTATGTGACGCTGTTGCTCCGGATCCGCGGCAACAGCGCGGCGGAACGGCGGGCGCTGGAGAGGCGGCGCGAGTTCGATCACCGAGTGGCCGAACTGATGGCCCGAGCGACAGCCGAGCGCGGCGTACGCGGCGACATCGATCCCCACCTGACCGCCAGGCTGCTGTTCGGAACGGTCAACTCCGTCATCGAGTGGTACCGCCCGGACGGCGACCTACCCGTGTCGGCACTCGCGACGGCCCTGACGAGCGTGCTCTTCGACGGCCTGCACCACGAGACCTGAACCCAGCACCTCGACACCGCCCAGGTGAGGGCCCAGGAGGGCGTTCCCGTCACCGGCCTCGTGTCCGCAACGTGGCAACGCGTAGCAGCGCCGAACTGCTCAGCACTGGCCCGCCTTGTCACTGAAGCGCTGAGGAGCGGTGGTACTGGTCCGGGACGTGGACGTCGCCGCCGAGGCCGCGGGCGGCGTGCCGGGCCCAGTAGGGGTTCCGCAGCAGTTCGCGGCCGAGGAGGATCGCGTCGGCTTCGTCGTTGGTGAGGATCTTCTCGGCGTGCTCGGGTTCGGTGATGAGGCCGACGGCGGCGACGGGGAGGGTGGTCTCGTTCTTGACTCGGGCGGCGAAGGGGACCTGATAGCCGGGGGCCGTGGGGATGCGGACGCCGGAGGCGTTGCCGCCGGTGGACACGTCGAGGAGGTCCACGCCGTGCTCCTTCAGCAGGGCGGCGAAGCGGACGGTGTCGTCTGGGGTCCAGCCGTTGTCCTCGAGCCAGTCGGTGGCGGAGATACGGAAGAACAGCGGGAGGTGGTCCGGCCAGACGGCACGCACGGCGTCGACGACTTCGAGGGCGAAGCGGGTGCGGTTCTCGAAGGAGCCGCCGTAGGCGTCGGTGCGCCTGTTGGAATGGTGGGAGAGGAACTCCCCGATGAGGTAGCCGTGGGCGCCGTGGACCTCGACGACCTCGAAGCCGGCTTCCAGCGCACGGCGTGCGGCGTCCGCGAACTGCCCGACGATTTCCTGGATTTCATCGGTGGTGAGCTCGATGGGCACCAGGTGGCCATCGGCGAAGGCCACGGGGCTGGGGCCCAACGGCTGCCACCCGTGCGCGCCGGGCCCGACCGGGGCGCCGCCCTTCCAGGGGCAGTCGGTGCTGCCCTTACGTCCGCTGTGAGCGATCTGGATTCCTGGGGTAGTGCCCTGGGTCTTGAGGAAGTCGGTGATCCGGCTCAGGGTCTCGGCCTGGTGGTCGTTCCAGATGCCCAGGTCGTAGGGGGAGATCCGGCCCTCGGGGCTGACCGCGGTCGCCTCGAGGAGGATGAGTCCGGTGCCGCCGGTGGCGCGGGCTGCATAGTGAGCGAAGTGCCAGTCGTGCGCGACGCCGGCCTCGGGGCCTTCGGGGGCGGCGGAGTACTGGCACATGGGGGCCATCCAGATGCGGTTCGGGATGGTGAGCGAGCGCAGGGTGTAGGGCTCGAACAGGACACTCACGGCAGACTCCGTTTCGCCGGGAACGACAGGATCGCTAGTACGATACATCTCGTAGTACGAGATTCGTCAAATTACGAAGGCTCTCGTACAACGACCCGCACGCGCATGAGGCCCCTCCCGGCTTTGGACGCTGTTGGTCCGGCTTCGGGAGGGGCCTCATGCATGTGCGGGTCGACCCTTCAGGATTCAGCCGCGGCGCCGCAGCGCGATCTCCGCATCGGCGTCGTAACCCTGGGTCCAGCTGCGTCCGGCGCCCGACTTCCAGGTGATGTGGGCCGTGGCCCCGTCGACCCTGACCTCTTCCACGGTCATGGCCCGGTCGCCGTCCCGCACATCACCGCGACGCAGCCGCCCCGCCTTGACCGTCACGGGCTCAGCCGACTGCGCGCTCTCCACCTCGTCCGCCGAACGAACGAGAGCCACAGCCAGCTCCCGGGCCCGGGCAGGGGTGCAGATCAGCGAGAGATCCCCGGAAGGACCCGCTGCCCGGACCTCGACCCCAGCCGCAACGGAGGTCACGCTCAAGATCGCACCGCGTCCGCCGGTGTCCTCGATCTCACTCTTCATCGCTCTGCTCTCCCCTTTGCCCGTCCCCCGGCTCACTTCAGCCGGAGGCTCTCCGGCGTACCCAGGTAGCTGGGCTTGAGGCCGCCGGTGTCGACCGCCAGGTTCTGCAGCACCATCGTCGAGTCGACCATCCAGAATTTCAGCACATGCACACCTGTTCGGACCGGTGTGGTGCACCGGACGGGTGCGGTTGAGGTTGCCGGAGGTACTGTGCGCCCACTGGACGTTCATGGTGCCGTCGTCGTTGAACGCGGCCTCGTCGAGGGCTGTCCAGGTCCAGGCGATCCGACCCGATGCGCGAAAGGGCTGCGAGTCGGGCCGGCCGAGTTCCCTTCGTCGAACATGCGCGCCCCATGATGAGAGCCGTAACCGGGGAAGCCCTCCCTGACGACGCCGTGGTGCCGGAGCGGTCCGACTTCCTTCCACGCTCTGGCGTCGACACTTTCGTCGAGACGGCCGTGCGTGCTCACAGAGGGATGCCGCAGCCTGACCCCGCACCGGCACTACACGTGCGACATTTCGTATGGACATAGCGGGTAAACAGGAGCTATGGGAGGCTTCGGCGGATATCTCTCAAGGCTCCGACGATCGCACACTGGGCGCTCCCGCACCCTGCTCGGCGTGCGCACCGTGGCCGGGGAAGTCCTGCTGCTGGAGCTGGTGCTCGTCGTGCTGCTCATCGCCACGGCGGCGTTCTCGCTCGTGGTGCAGGCCCGGAACGCCGCCGTTCACGAAGCCGAGAGAGGTTCATACGCCGTCGCCCAGACGTTCGCTCACTCCCCCGGCATCGTGGCGGCGCTCGACAGCCCTGATCCCACCGCAGTACTGCAGCCGCTCACTGAGCAAATCCGGAAAACCACCCACGTCGACAGCGTCGTCGTGGCCGACATGCACGGCATCCGCCTCACCCACCGCGATCCCGCGCTGATCGGCAAGCACGTCATCGGCCCGTACAAGGAGGCGCTTCTCGGGCATGGCTTCACCCGTACCTTCACAGGGAGCCAGGGGCCGGCCGTGAACTCGGTAGTGCCCATACCGAGGGCCGACGGCTCGACCGCCGGCCTGGTGTCCGTGGGCATCGCGATCAATGACGTGAACAAAGTGGCCGACCGCGAAGTGCCGGTGCTGGTCGGCGCCGCGGTGGCTGCACTTGCCCTCACCTCCGGCGGTGCGGCACTGATCAGCCGACGTCTGCGGAGGCAGACGCATGGCCTCGGCCCCGCCGAGATGACGCGGCTGTACGAGCATCACGACGCGGTGCTGCACTCCGTGCGCGAAGGTGTCCTCATCATCGACGGCGACAGGCGGCTGCTCCTGGCCAACGACGAGGCCAGGCGACTGCTGGACCTGCCCGCGAACGCCGAGGGGCTTGCGGTGACAGACATCGGCCTGCCTCCTCCCCTCGTGGAACTGCTCGCCTCCGGCCGCAGCGCCTCCGACGAGGTGCGCATGGTCGGCGACCGGCTGCTGGCCGTCAATCTGCGGCCCACCGACGAACATGGCGGACCTGCCGGGACGGTCGCGACCCTGCGGGACACAACGGAACTGGTCGCACTTGCCGACCGGGCCGCAGCGGTACGGGAGCGGCTGCTTCTGCTGCACACGGCCAGTGCACACATCGGTACGACGCTGGATGTGACCCGGACCGCGGAGGAGTTGGCGCACGTGGTGGTCCCCCGCTTCGCCGACTTCGCCTCGGTCGACCTCGCCGAGCCCGTGCTGCGCGGCGAGGAACCGTCGATACCGCTCGGCACCGTGCTGGACCTGCGGCGTACAGCAATGGCCGGCATGCGCGCCGGCCACCCCTTCTACCCGATCGGACGGGTCGTCGCGTTCGTTCCCACCAGCCCGGCGGCCCTGGGACTGATCCATGGGCACACCAAGCTGGTGCCGGACCTGTCCGCCGAACGGGGCTGGCTGGGGGCCGACCCCGAGCGGGCGGCGAGGATCATCGCGTACGGTGTCCACTCCCTGATCGCCGTTCCGCTGCACGCACGCGGTGCGGTCCTGGGCATGGCGAACTTCTGGCGCTCGGATAATCCGGACCCCTTCGACGAGGACGATCTGACGTTCGCCGAGGAACTGGTCGCCCGGGCGGCCGTCTGTATCGACAACGCCCGCCGCTACACCCGCGAGCACGAGATGGCCGTGACGCTGCAGCGCAGCCTGATGCCCCGCGGCCTGCCCGAACAATCTGCTCTCGACGTCGCCTACCGCTATCTGCCGGCTCAGGCGGGGGTGGGCGGTGACTGGTTCGACGTCATTCCGCTGCCCGGTGCCCGCGTCGCGCTGGTCGTCGGTGACGTCGTCGGGCACGGTCTGCACGCCGCCGCGACGATGGGCCGCCTGCGCACCGCGGTCCACAACTTCTCCGCACTGGACCTTCCGGCCGACGAACTCCTCGCTCGCATCGACGAAGTGATCGCACGCATCGACCGGACGGAGAACACCGACGGCGGGCGCGCGGAGATCACGGGGGCCACCTGCCTGTACGCCGTCTATGACCCGGTGGCCGGCACCTGCTCCGCCGCCCGGGCCGGTCATCCCGGTCCCGTCCTCGTGCTGCCCGACGGCACGGTGCAGGTCCCCGACGTCCCCGCAGGCCTGCCCCTGGGCATCGGCGGACTGCCCTTCGAGGCGATGGAGCTGTCCCTGCCGGAGGGGAGCCGTATGGTGTTCTACACGGACGGTCTCGTCGAGTCGCGCGAGCGGGACTTCGCCACCGGACTGGACACGATGCGCGAAACGCTGGCCGGACAGCACCGGACTCCGGAAGAGACCTGCGACGACCTGATCTCTGCGCTCCTGCCCACACCTCCGGGCGACGACGCCGTCCTCCTGGTGGCCGCCACCCACATCCTCGCTCCCGCCCGTGTCGGCGAATGGGACGTCGAGCCCGACCCGTCGGCCGTCGCCGGGGTCCGCAAGGACGTGTCCCAGTGGCTCATCGACCGGGGGCTGGAGGAAGAGACCTTCGCCACCGAGCTGATCCTCAGCGAGCTGGTCACCAACGCCATCCGCTACGGCGTCCCTCCCATCCGGGTCCGGATGCTGCACGACCGCGCTCTGATCTGCGAGGTGTCCGACTCCAGCAGCACCGCACCGCATCTGCGCTATGCGTCGACGACGGACGAGGGTGGCCGCGGACTGTATCTCGTCGCCCAGTTCGCCGATCGCTGGGGCACCCGCTATACAGCCGAGGGCAAGGTCATCTGGTCCGAACAGACACCGGGCGCGAGCGGTGCGCCTGCATTCGAGTGGACCGACGAGGCCCTGGGCCTCTGAGCGCGCCACCAAGAGCGCCGTCGTCGGATGAACCGGCACCTCACGGTGCAGAAGCCGTGGCACAAGCCCACCCGGGACGTGTGCCTCGGCAAGCTCCCGGCCATCCCCTCGAGCACCGCAACCTCGGCGTCCGGGGTCGCCGAATGCCGTATTCCGTTGCAGGTCGCAGGGGGGGTGTGTACGGTCGACCGGCATGACGCCCCCCACCCTGCACACAGCACGGCTGCGCCTGGAACCGTACGCACCTGCCGACGAGGACGATTTCGTGGCGCTCTTCCAGGACACCCGGGTATCCCGGTGGATCGGGGACGGCCCCGCGGCGGAGGCCGAGGACCGTGCCCTGTTCGGGCGGATCTTCAGCAAGGTCTACGCGCAGGATCTGTTCGACGTCTGGGTGGTGCGGCAGGACAGCCGGTTCGTCGGCCATGCGGAGATCAAGCCGTCTTTGGAAGTGGACGGCCACGAGATCGTCTACGCGCTGGCTCAGGGCTCCTGGGGCCAGGGGCTCGGGACCGAAATCGCGCAGGCACTCACCGCGTACGGGTTCGCCACCCTCAAGCTGACCGAGGTTCACGCGACGGTCGCCGCGGAGAACAGCGCGTCGCTCGCCCTGCTGGACAGGATCGGCTTCCGGCACGTGCGGGACAGGACGGAGGACGACGGGAGCATTACCCGGGTCCTTACCGCGACCGCGGCCACGGCCACTCAGCCGCTGTAGACGTCGAGACGGCCGCACATCCCGAACCTTCCGTAGGCCGAAGGCTGTTGGGCGTGCACACGGGCAGCCGCGAGATGGCCGCCGTCCCCCCGCGCCAAGGCGTCCAGCTGGTCGCCGGTTGCCCGGGATGCGGCGGCGGCGCCCTGTTTCCAGCGCCCCCGCCAGTCGTCCGTCCGATGCTTCACGAGCGCGGCGGCCGCCCGGTGGAAAGCAGCGAGCGGCTCGGTGTCGCCCGCCTCCGCGGCCCGGCGCAGCGTGAGAAAGCCCTGGACGGCGAGGTCGCGGCGGACGCGGGCGGCGCCTTCCTGTTCCGGCTCGGAGCCGTCGACGGGCAGAGCAACGGCCGCGCGATAGGTGCCGGGGTCCGTCAGGAAGCGGGGCGGGAGGGTGAGCACGGCGTCGCCCGCCTCCGGCAGTCCGCTGTTCTGCATGAGAACGACGATGCGCAGGTCGTCGTCATTGACGAGCCGGTGGATCGTACCGGGGGTGAACCACACCAGCGAACCGGCGGCCAGGGGCGTCTGCCAGAAGCCGGTCACGGTGAGCGTCTGCACCGATCCTGTGCCACCGACCACCACATACCCCTCGGAACAGGTGAGATGGAGGTGTGGTGTGCCGCCGCGCAGTCCGTCCTCGGCGGGCCAGTCGTAGACCCTGAGGTGGGAGACGGCTACGGCGCCGGGCAGTCCTTCGAAGGTCACCACGGGCGCTCCTCGATCCGGTTCATCGGCTGTTGTCGGGAACCCATCGGGGGTCCGCCAGCGGGGCAAGCGCTTTCTACACGGGAAGTTACGGCCCGCCCGGGACGCCGGTCAAGGGGCCCGGACCGCGTCGGCCGCGACGCGGGCGGCGGATCGCCGCCCGCCCCCGCACTCGCCGTGCGACCTGCGCAAACGCCTACTCTGCCCGCCACTGTCAGTGGCCGGGTGCAGACTGGCCCGTATCCGTCACAAAGGCGTTTCGGGAGGTGTCGGCGATGCCCGACGTACTGCTCACTGTGGGAACCCGCAAAGGACTCTTCATCGGCCGCAGACGCCATGGCACGTGGGAGTTCGGCGACCCGCATTTCCACGCGCAGGCGATCTACTCCATCGCCATCGACACCCGCGGGCAGGCCCCCCGGCTGCTCGTCGGCGGGGACAGCGCGCACTGGGGACCCTCGGTGTTCCACTCCGACGATCTGGGCGCGACCTGGGTCGAGCCGAAGCAACCGGCGGTGAAGTTCCCCCAGTTCACCGGGGCCTCGCTGGAGCGGGTCTGGCAGCTGCACCCGGCCGGGGCAGAGGCGCCGGATGTCGTGTACGCGGGGACGGAGCCGGCCGCACTGTTCCGCTCCGAGGACCGCGGGGAATCGTTCGAGCTGGTGCGCCCGCTGTGGGAGCATCCGACGCGCTCGAAGTGGGTCCCGGGCGGGGGCGGCGAGGGGCTGCACACGATCCTGACCGACCCGAGGGACGCGCAGGCGGTGACCGTCGCGGTCTCCACGGCCGGGGTGTTCCGCACCAAGGACGGCGGAGCGAGTTGGACCCCGTCGAACAAGGGGGTGTCAGCGGTTTTCCTGCCGGATCCGAACCCGGAGTTCGGCCAGTGCGTCCACAAAGTCACCCGGGATGCGGTCGATCCGGACCGGCTCTATCTCCAGAACCACTGGGGTGTGTTCCGCAGTGACGACTCCGGGGACAACTGGACGGACATCGGCGGGGGGCTGCCCTCCGACTTCGGCTTCGCCGCGGCCGCGCATCCGCACCGGGCGGAGACGGCGTACGTCTTCCCGATCAACGCGGATGCCGACCGCGTGCCGGCCGAGCACCGCTGCCGGGTGTTCCGTACGAGCGACGCGGGCAACAGTTGGGAGCCGCTGTCCGCAGGACTGCCCGAGGAGACGCATTACGGCACAGTGCTGCGCGACGCCCTCTGCACGGACGACGCCGATCCGGCGGGGGTCTATTTCGGCAATCGCAACGGCGAGGTGTACGCGAGCGGGGACGACGGGGACAGCTGGGAGCAGCTCGCCTCGCATCTGCCGGACGTCCTCTGTGTACGGGCGGCGGTCGTCGGCGGTTGATCACTCCGGTCGTATGAGCAGTAGAGTGCGGCCCGTGGCAGCACGACCGTTGAAAGAAATCATCGAGCCGGGATGGGCGCAGGCCCTGGAACCCGTGGCCGAACGCATCGCCGCGATGGGCGACTTCCTGCGCGCGGAGATCGCCGCAGGGCGCACCTATCTGCCTGCGGGACAGAATGTGCTCCGGGCGTTCCAGCAGCCGTTCGACGAGGTGCGGGTCCTGATCGTCGGTCAGGATCCCTACCCCACACCGGGACATGCGGTGGGACTGAGTTTCGCCGTCGCGCCGGAGGTCCGGCCGCTGCCGGGCAGCCTGGAGAACATCTACCGGGAGCTTCACACCGACCTGGGGCTGCCCCGGCCGTCCAACGGCGATCTGACGCCCTGGACCCGCCAGGGGGTGCTGCTGCTCAACAGGGCGCTGACCACGGCGCCCCGGAGGCCGGCGGCGCATCGCGGCAAGGGCTGGGAGGAAGTGACCGAGCAGGCGATCCGGGCGCTGGTGGCGCGCGGAACACCGCTGGTGTCCGTCCTGTGGGGGCGCGACGCCCGCAATCTGCGGCCGCTGCTGGGTGACCTCCCGGCGATCGAGTCCTCGCACCCCTCTCCCATGTCCGCGGACCGCGGGTTCTTCGGCTCGCGGCCGTTCAGCCGGGCCAATGAACTGCTGGAGCGCCAGGGCGCCCGGCCGGTCGACTGGCAGCTTCCGTGACTGCCGCTGCGGGGTCGTACGTCCTCGGGGTGGACTCGGGCGGTTCCGGTCTCCGAGTGGCGCTCGGCGCGATCGGGGGCGAGAAGCCGGTGGCGACGGCAGTCTGCGCCGAACCGGTGCGGACCGGTCCGGCCGGGATCGATGCCGGACACCTGCTGGAGCAGCTGCTTCCGGCCGTCGACGCGTTGCGGGCGCAGGCCGGGGAGCGAGCGGAGACGGCCGCAGGATCGTCCGTCGTCGCCGTGGCGATCGGCGCCGCCGGCATGGCGACGCTCGGGGACCAGTTGCGCGCGGAGCTGCCCGCGGCGCTGGAGCGGGCCCTCGGGGTGCAGCTGCTGGCGCTGGCAGCCGACGCGGTGACGGCGTACGCGGGAGCGGTCGGGCAGCGGCCGGGAGCCGTCGTCGCGGGCGGCACCGGCATGATCGCGCTGGGGACGGATCTGACGAGCTGGCGCCGGGCCGACGGCTGGGGTCATCTCCTCGGCGACAGCGGCAGCGGTGCCTGGATCGGGCGGGCCGGGCTCGACGCGGCGATGCGCGCCCATGACGGGCGGCGCGGCGGTTCGGTCGCGCTACTGGCCCGGCTGGAGGCGGTGTTCGGTCCGGCGCCGGAGCTGCCCGGTCTGCTCTATCCGCGTACCGACCGCCCGGCACTGCTGGCCTCGTTCGCCCCCGAGGTCGCCGCGTGCGCCGGGGACGATCCGGTCGCCGCGGGCATTCTGCGGGACGCCGCCGGCCATATCGCAGAGGCGGCCGCCGCGGTGTGCCCGGTGCGCGGGGCGGCCGACGAGCCGTGCGAAGTGGCCCTGACGGGTGGCTTGTTCCGGATGGGCGATCCACTCCTCGTACCCCTGCGTGAAGAGCTCGCCCGGCAACTTCCACAGGCGCGGACGGTTCCCGGTTCGGGTGATCCGCTGGCCGGTTCGCTGCTCATCGCCGAGGCGATGGCCACCGGTGAGCTGCGGTTGCCGCTCCACCCGACACTGCTGTGCGTACCGGCGTACGGGCCCGAGCGGGGGCGACCGTAAGGGGCGACAGAGCAGGGCAGTTGGTCGGTAAGCCATTGATCGGATAAAAGCGGACAGATAACGCCCGACTGGGCCCTCCCCGAACAGCGAGGCACCCAAAACCAGTAGCATGCGGCGCCATGAGCACCCCCACTGGGCCCGCTTCCGGCCTGCCTGTACGAATGCCGCGACCTCGCCAGTCCGGACGGCACCGCCGCCCGGAGCCCGTGGTCGCACCCGAGGGCGCTGCCGCGCTCGTTCTCGCCGTTCCCGGTACCCCCTCTTCGGCCACGCGCAGTCTGGCCGAAGAGGTGATCAGCATTGCCCGTTCCGAGCTGCCCGGTCTCCATGCCCGGATCGGTTACCTCGACGGCGACGATGCCGAGTACCCCACGCTCGTCTCCGTGCTCGCGGATTCCGCCGCCGAGCGCATCGCGCGCTTCGAGCAGGCGAAGGCCGCGGGCCGTGAGGCCGCCGAGCCCGAGGGCCCGGCCGCCGTCGTGGTGCCGCTGCTCGCGGGGCCGGACAACGCCCTGCTCCGGCGGATACGTCAAGCCGTCATGGACAGCCGTGCGCCGGTCGAGCTGACCGATGTGCTCGGCCCGCACCCGCTGCTCGCCGAGGCGCTGCACGTACGCCTCTCCGAGGCCGGTCTGGCCCGCGCCGACCGCGCCAGGCTGTTCACCGTGGCCACGGCCGCGGACGGGATCGTGCTGGCCACGGTGGGTGGCGAGGAGGCCGTGCAGGCCGCGGGGATCACCGGCATGCTGCTGGCCGCCCGCCTCGCGGTGCCGGTGATGGCCGCTGCGCTCGATGTCGAGGGTTCGGTCGCGTCCATCGCCGACCAACTGAAGGCCTCCGGTTCGCTGCAACTGGCCGTGGCGCCGTACCTGGTGGGTCCCGAGGTGACCGAGGGGCTGCTGGACGCCGCCGCAAAGGAGGCGGGCTGCGCGACGGCCGAGCCGCTCGGCGCGTACCCGGCGATCGGCAAGCTCGTCCTGTCGCTGTACACGACAGCGCTCGGCATCGCCCCGGTGACGCCGCAGGGGGCCCAGGCCCACTGACCCGATCAGCACGGAGCAGCGGGCCCGCACCGGACGTTCGGCCGGTACGGGCCCGCTCTGTCTGCTGTCTCCGGCACCCTGGGGCGGACGGCGGGTCCGGATCAGTCGAAGATCACGCAGGAGGCGGCAGGAGCGGTCAGGGAGCCCATGTGGCGTGGGATGCCGGTGCTCGGGTCGACGGCGAACCAGCTGACGTTCCCGGACCGCTCATTGGCCGCGTACAGCCGCTGCCCGGTGGGGTCGAGGGCAAGGTCGCGTGGCCAGTGGCCACCGCAGCTCACGGTTGTGACCAGGGACGCCTTCTCGCCTGTCGCGTCGAGAGTGAGGACGGCGATGCTGTCGTGTCCTCGGTTGGCGGCCCAGAGGAAGCGGCCGTCGCGCGAGACGACGAGCTCGGACGGGTGGACGACCGCGTCCGCGTCGGCGGCCACGTCCTCGGGCACGACCGTCGTTTCGCCGACCGGTGCGAGGGTTCCGGTGGCGGCTTCCCACCGGCAGACGGTGACGGTCGGTTCGAGTTCGTTCAGGACGTAGGCGTGGGTGCCTGCGGGGTGGAAGGCCAGGTGGCGCGGTCCGGTGCCCGGTCGCAGCGCCGTCTCGTCGTGCAGCCGCAGCGTGCCGGTGCTCGGGTCGAGGGCGCAGATGCGTACGGAGTCGGTTCCGAGGTCCACACTCAGCACCCAGGCGCCCGACGGGTCAGCGAGCACCTGGTGGGCGTGCGGGGCCTGCTGACGGGCCGGGTGCGGTCCGCTTCCCTCGTGCTGGAGCACGGAAGTGGCGGCGCCCAGCGATCCGTCGGCGCGCACGGGGAGGGCGGTGACGCTGCCGGAGCCGTAGTTGGCGGTGATCAGGTGTCCGCCGGTCAGTGCGAGGTGGGTGGGTCCGCTGCCGTCCACCGGCCGGATCCCGCCGAGCAGCCGCAGGTCGTCGCCGGTGATGTCGAGGGCGGCGGCCGCGCCGGATTCGGTCTCGCTGACCGTGTAGAGGGTGGTGGAGCCGGGGCCCAGGGCAAGATACGAAGGATCGGGGACGATGTCCGTGGCGCCGAGGACGGTCAGCGCCCCGGTCTCCCGGTCCAGGGCCGCGACGGTGACTCCCCGACCGCCCGCCGACGTGAACGACCCGATGTATGCCCGTCCCGCACCGTTGCTGCTCACCGCTTCCGCCCCTCTCCACCGACTGATCACGACGGGTCGGACCGCCGTGATCTTCCGGGGCGACGGTAGCAGTGCACCGTGTGCGGTCCAGTGCCGTGACCGGCAGTGTGTGCCCCATGAGGAGCGTCGTCCGGTGTGTGCAGAGCCGGGAGGGGCACTGGACCAGGGCCGTGTCACCGCCGCCTGCTGCCGCGGGTCACAGGTCAGGCCGGGACGAGTGGGGCACGGGGCGAGGTGCGCAGGGGCGCGGCGAGTTCCGCGAGGGCCCGCTCCAGGGCGTGCAGATGCGCGAGTGCGGCCTCGGCGCCGGGGTGGTGGTGCGGTGCGTGTGCGGGCGCGGCGTTCAGTTCCGTACGGGCGGGTCCCGGCTGCGCCAGGGCGAGCACCGCGGCCTCGACGCGGCGGCAGGCCGCTCCGAGCCGGGCGTCGTGCGAGGCGTCGGGATCGGCGGTGACCGCGGCGAGACCACGCACCTCGCGGGCGCACAGGTCGAGCAGGGCGAGGACCTGGCGGGCGCGCGCCTTACGGGCCCGCAGCGGGTTGAGTGGATGCACCAGGGGGGCGAGCGAGAGCCGGACCCGGCCGAGCAGCGCCTCCAGTTCGCTCACCTGTGGAACGGGGTCGGCGGTCGGGGAACCGGCCAGACGGGCGGCAGCCTCGGCCGTGCAGGCGTGCACGCAGCGCAGTGCGCGCTGGATCCAGGCGTCGGTGGTCGCGTGGAGGGTGACGGGCAGCACGAGGAGGACGGCGAGCGTCGAGCCGAGGGCTCCGGCCCCGGTCTCCGTGAGGCGGAGCACGAGCAGCTCCGGATTCAGGACGCCGAGCAGGCCGTACAGCAGTCCGGCCATCACGGTCACGAAGAAGACCATCCAGCTGTACGAGACGGCGGCGGTGTAGAAGATGCCGAAGACGCAGACGGCGACGAGGGCCGCGGTGGGGACCGTGTCGCCGTGCAGCGGCACGGCGACCAGCAGCCCTGCGGCGATCCCGGCCACCGTGCCGAGGATGCGGCGGAAGCCGCGGACCAGCGTCTCGCCGCGCGAGGCGGTGTTCACGAAGACCCACCAGACGGTGCCGACGGCCCAGTACCAGCGGTCGGCGGACAGCAGCTGCCCGATGCCGAGCGCGAAGGCACTGGCGGCTGTCGCCTGGAGCGCCTGCCGCGTGGTCGTCCGGGCCAGCCCGCGACTGCCCTGGAGTGTGGGTACGACGGGCGTGGGCAGCCGTCGTTCGTAGCACCAGGCGCCGAAGCGGACGGCCGAGGCGGCGATGAGCGCGAGTGCGACGGTGGCGTACAGCTCGGGCAGCTGGCCCGGTACGACGTGCAGGAACTGCGCCATGAAGAACGCCATGAACGCGAAAACCCCCAGGGCATGACCGCGAGGACCCCAGCGGCGCGCGTACACCCCCGCACAGACAACGGCGAGGAACGCGGCGTCACGCGCCAGGGGGTAGTCGTGCAGCGCCGTCGCGAGTGCCAGGACCGGGAAGCCGACAACGGGCAGCAGCACGGTGGTGAGCGCCTGATCGCGGACCTGGGCGTCAGTGACCGTGAAGAGTGCAAGCAGAGCGGCGAGGCCGCCGGCGACGGACGCGGGAAGCGAGTGACTGACGAGGCCCGACAGGGTCACGGCCAGACCGATGCCGAGAACGGCCCGGGCCGAGCTGCGCAGCCGCAGCCGCCCCGGGTCCGGAGCCACCAACATCCGCTTCAGCACCGATTACCACTCCCTGTTCTGTCCGGGCATGAAAAAGGCGCCGCGGGATCCGCAGCGCCATCGACTGGCCCAATCAGAGCATCTCGCCGCCATCTGGCTCAAGTCGAGCCAAGGCAATTGAGCCATTGGCACAGCCCGGTGTGCTTTCGATGTGCCAGGCGAGCGCCAATGGACCACGTCTTGTGCAACCGTCGGGCCGAAGAAAGACCTTCCGGACGATGCACGCGCGGGCCTCGGCACGGGCGCGCTTCCAGGCGCCGTCCCGCAGCAGAAGATCAGCCGCGCTCCGGGGGTGTGCGGCGAGCGCGCAGGAGAAGCGGCAGAACGGCGGTCGCCGCGGCGAGTACCGCGAAGCCCCAGGTCAAGGTCGCGGCACTGGCAGCGGCGGCGACCAGCAACGGACCTCCGGCGTCGCCGAGTTCACGTCCGAGTTCGGCCGTTCCCATGGTCTGGCCGAGTCGTTCCTGCGGGGTGGTACCCGCGAGGGCGGCGAAGCCCAGCGGAGTGATCAGCCCGGTTCCGGCCCCGATCAGCACGGCGGCCGACAGGATGCCGGGCAGGCCGGGCAGTATGGCGGCGGCCAGTCCGCACGCAGTGCCCAGCAGTCCGGCCGCCAGTCCCCCGTCGGCGCCGAGGCGTCCGTGGTCCAGGGCTCGCCCGGCCCACGGCTGCACGAGCGCGGCGCACAGGGCGAGGACGGAGACGGACGCGCCCGTGGCCACCGGCGACAGACCGGCAGCCAGCCCGGACACCGGCAGGAACCCGACCCCGACGGACAGCGCGGCGGTGGCAGCGGCCAGGGCCGCCACCGGCCGCAGAAAAGCACCGTCGGCCAGTCGCCGGACGAGTCCCAGGACGGTCTGACGGGTCTTGGGCAGAGGCGGGACGGCAGGTACCGCGAACACGGCCCACAGGGCGACCGCGGCGGCCAGCGCGGCCAGCACCGCGAACAGCAGCGTCAGGCCGCCGGCCCAGACCAGCACGCCGCCGAGCAAGGGTCCTGCGGTGTAGCCGATGCCCTTGAAGAATCCGTACGAGCCGAATGCGCGGCCGTGCCGGGCCCGCGGGCTGAGTCGGGCCACCAGCGCGGAGGCGGCAGGTGAGAACGCAGAGGCGGCCGCGCCCTGTCCGAGGCGGGCGGCCCACAGCCAGCCGGGATCGCGGACCACCACGAAGATCGCGGAGATGGCGGCGAACGCAATGAGCCCGCCGAGCAGCACCGGCCGGGCGCCGATCCGGTCGGCGAGCGTCCCGAATACCGGCTTGAGCACCACCTCGGCGCCGTCGTACAGCGCGAGCAACAGCCCGAGATACAGCACCGAACGCGCCAGATCGGCATCGCCCTGGCCGAGATTGGCGGCGACGCCGTGCGCGCCGAAGGCGGTGGTGAACCCGGCTGCGCACAGCGGCCACATCCGCCGCCGCGATCCCGCGGGCAGAAGCCTCGATTCCTGGGCAGGCCCGGGGGTCACGGCTGCCGCCGTACCGCGACCCGGTGCCGGGACGGCCGCGTCGGCAGCCGCACCATCAGCACCACCCGCCGCAGCGGGGACGCCGAAGACTCCTCACCCACCGAGCAAACGTAACAGTCGATACGTCATGAGGAGCGGTCGTCAAGCGCCGGGCGCGGCCTACGCCGCGGGCAGTCGGCGACGGTGGGCCGGACCCTCCACGGCGACCGATGCGGCGAGCAGCACGGCCAACGAAGCGAGGACGACGGCGACCGGGACGTGCCCGGTGAGCGGAAGCAGGAGGAGTGACGCCGCGGCGGTGAGGACGCGAATGACGACAACGGTGTCCCGCGCACCGAGGAAGGCGGCCCCTCCCGCTTTGCCCCCGCCGGAACGCGGGCGGAGATTTCCTGGTCGCCCCTCACCTGGGCGTTCGGTCCGGGCCGGAGCCTCCGCGCGCCGCCCAAGGCAAAATCCGCAGAACGTGACCGGTTACACGCTGCGCATCCCGTTGCGGTCCGAGCGCGGTTCGCCGCACCCGAACCCCTCACCGCCGACTCGTTCATCAAAGGCACTAGCGAGTAAACGCCTTCATTTCGAAGATCATCAAGTGAACACAGGCACCGAACCATCAAGTTGTCAATAAGCGGCCGACTTTCGATCAATCTACGAATACCGCCAGCCATGCCCCTGACGGCAACGAATTCCGTAGGTATTGGGTGGTTGACGTGACGGATCCCACAGGTTTCCATAACGCGCCGGGAGCAGACGAAACCAACAGCGCAGCAAGCCACGGAGGCGATAGCGCTCCCGCCGTACCCGTCACACCCAGTCGATCGGAACCGCTCCATGACCGACATGCTCAGCCAGCCCGTCACCTCCGGCACCGCACCAGCGGAGGCCGATCCCCACGGCCCGGACGGCCCCCGCACTCTCAAGCGTTCCATCGGGGTCGTCGGAGGAACCCTGCTGACCCTCTCCTGCGTGACGCCCGCGTCCACGCTCTTCGTGGTCGTGCCCGACCTGTTCGGCGACCTCGGCTCCGCCACCGCGCTCACCATCGCCATCGGTTCGCTGCTCTGTATCGCCGTGGCGTTCTGCTACTCGGAGCTGGGCACCATGATCCCCAGCGCGGGCGGCGAGTACGCCATGGTCACCACCCTGACCGGCCGGCTGGCCGGGTGGCTGGTGTTCGTCCTGTCCCTGCTGGTCGTGATGATCGTCCCGCCCGTGATCGCCATGGGCACGGCGGACTACCTCGCCCCGCTGGTCCACATCCCGGCCGAGGCCGCCGGGGCCGGGGTCATGGTGCTCGCCACCCTGGCCGGTCTGCTGGACCTGCGCGCCAACGCCTGGATCACCGGCGTCTTCCTGGTTCTCGAAGTCATCGCGGCGGCCGTCGTCGCCGTCCTCGGCTTCGCCCACACCGAGCGGGGCGCGGGCAGCCTGATCCATGGTGTGGTCGCGAGCGACAGCGGAGCGTCCCGCCCGGTCACCGCGATGCTGGTCGTCTCGGGTCTGGCCATCGCACTCTTCATCACCCAGGGCTTCTCCACCGCCGTCTACCTCTCCGAGGAGATGGAGAACCCGCGGCGCAACGTCGCTCGCACGGTCCTCGCCACCCTGGCCATCTCGACAGCCGTCATCCTCGTCCCGGTGGTCGCGATCACGATGGGCGCACCCGACCTCGCGGCGCTCACCTCCGGTGACATCAGCGGCATGGTCACTGCCTGGAGCAACTCGGCCGTCGGTACGTTCGTGAGCCTCTGCGTCGCACTCGCGATCATCAACGCGGGCATCGTCATGGTCATCCAGAACTCCCGGGTGCTGTTCGCCTCCGCCCGGGACAAGGCGTGGCCCGAGCCGGTCAACAACGCCCTCGCCCGCCTCGGCCGCTTCGGTTCGCCGTGGGTCGCCACCCTGGTGGTCGGAGTTCCCGGCGCGGCACTGTGCTTCGTCAACCTCGACACCCTGTACGGCGTGACCGGCGTCTCGGTCACCGGTATGTACCTGCTGGTCGCCGTCGCCGCGCTCGCCGCCCGCCGCACCGGCCACAAGGAACTGCCCGCCTGGCGGATGCCGCTCTGGCCCGCGGTGCCGGTGGCGCTGATGGTCGTACTCGTCTACATCCTCAGCCAGCAGGAGGTCACGTACCTGCTGTGGACCGGCGGCATCATGGCGGCGGCCACCCTCTACTGGGCCTTCTACCTCCGCCCCCGCCCCCACACCCGCTGGCTGGTCACCCTCCCCGAGGATGCCCGTCCCTGACCCCACGTGGACGGGCCCGTGCCCGTCCACTGGGCCATTGGTACAGTCGGATTCCGTATCAGCAGACCAGGAAGAGGCCGACGGACCATGGCGGTGGACGCGCTCGACACCCGCATCCTGCGGCTGCTCATCGAGCAGCCCCGGACCAGCGTGCGGGAGTACGCGCGGATCCTCTCCATCGCCCGGGGCACCGTGCAGGCCCGTATCGACCGGCTGGAGCGGAACGGTGTGATCACCGGTACGGGCCCGGTCCTCTCCCCCGCCGCGCTCGGCCACCCGGTGCTCGCCTTCGTCCATCTGGAGGTCACCCAAGGGCATCTGGACGAGGTGGGCGAGGCCCTCGCCGCCGTGCCGGAGATCGTCGAGGCGTTCTCGACCACCGGCGGCGGGGATCTGCTGACGCGGGTCGTGGCCCGCGACAACGAGCACCTGGAGGATGTGATCCAGCTGCTGATCCAGCTGCCCGGCGTGGTGCGGACCCGCACCGAAGTGGCCCTGCGCGAGCGGGTTCCGCACCGGCTGCTGCCGTTGGTCCAATCCATCGGCCTGGCCACGGCCGGACCGTCGAACTGATCACCGCCTTGGCATGCTGGGTGCCATGAGCACTCGGCGCAGCCCTGCCCTTTCGGTCATCTTCGATCTCGACGGCACGCTCGTGGACAGCGAGCCGAACTACTACGAGGCGGGGCGCCGGCTCCTCGCCCGTCACGGCGTGCCGGACTTCACCTGGGAGCACCACACCCGGTACATCGGGATCAGCACCCGCGAGACGCTGACGGCGCTGCGGGCCGAGTACGGGATCGCGACGCCCGTCGCCGAACTCCTCGCCGGCCAGGACGCTTTTTATCTGGAGCTGGCGCGATCCTCGACGGAGGTGTTCCCCGAGATGCGGAAGTTCGTGGAACGGCTGCGTCAGGAGGGGATCGCGACGGCCGTGGCATCGGGTTCGTCCCGGGCCGCGATCGAGGCGGTGCTCGCGGGCACCGGACTCGGCGCGTACGTCACGACGTATGTCTCCGCCGACGAGGTGGCGCACGGGAAACCGGCGCCGGATGTGTTCCTGGAGGCCGCGCGGCGGCTGGGCACCGGGCCCGGCGACTGCGTGGTGCTGGAGGATGCGGCGCCGGGCGTGGCGGCAGCGCATGCGGCGGGCATGCGCTGCATCGCGGTTCCCTATGTGGCGTCGACGGCCGACGATCCGGCGTTCACCACGGCGGGGCTGCTCTTCCGCGGCGGTCCGGACGAGTTCACGGCGCAGACCGCGTACGACTGGCTGACCGGAGCTCAGCCTTCCTGATCTTGCCGGTGGCGGTCATCGGAAAGTTCTCGACGACCAGGGCCACCAGAACCACCGCAAGACGGGCCGGATGCACTCGATCGCCGAGCAGCGACGGCTGCCGGTGGTGCTCTTCGCGGAAGGCGGCGCGCTCGGCGCGTACCGGCCGGAGGAGGCCGGACCGCTCTCCGTCCAGGTGCCGTGCCGTTGGCTGCGAAGCTGTCACCGTCGACGACATGCACGTCGTAGCGGTCCCGCTCGGGCAGCGGTCGCATGGACGAACTCCTCGTGGACACGGGCGGGCGGCTCCACGAGCTGGTCCGGCGTCAGATGCGCTGAACGGGTAACCCGTCTCGCCACAGGCCGAGCCGTCTCACCGGACATGGAGTGACTCGTTCCGAGGCCGCGGTCGGATCCCCTACCCGCGTACGCACCGGACCTCCACCGATACGTCGAGAGGGCGCCCGGCCATCCCGCGGGACGCGGTCACCCCGATCTCGGTGCGGTCGATGCGCGTCGTGGCGCGGGCGGTGAGCTCCGGCCGTCACTGGTCGTCAGGCGTCCGTCAGGAGATACGGTTCCGGCGTCAGCGGTTCGTCAAGGCGCGCCGACCATCCGTCCCGCTCTCCGTAGCCTCTGCACCATGCAACGACCTGTGCCCGGGGCAGCCCCCGATCCCCACCCGCGCCCTGCCGGCCGCGTCAGCCGTTCCGGCCGTACCCTCCCGGCCCCTGGCAGGACGGAATACGACCGCGAGTGGTCCGGGGACGTCCGCTTCGCGGGCGGCTGCTCCGTCACACTGCTCGGCCTCCTGCTGGCGGTCGACGCGGCCGTCGGCCGGCTCACCTGGCTTCGTGTCCTGCTGTGGGCGGCGATCGCCGCGGTGCTGTGTGCGGTCCTGGTGCCGCCGCGGGTCTGCGCGGGCATCGGGTGGCTCTCCTCCCGCGGCCTGCTCCGCAGAACGACCGTGCGCACAGACCGCCTGGTGTCCGTGCGCTGGTCCGACGGCGTCGCGCAACGCCTGCTGCTCCGGGACACCCACGGCTGCCGGGTCGAGCTCGACCCCCGCGTGTTCGTCGCCAACCCGGCTCTGTGGCACCGGCTGGACGAGGACGCGCGCATCTGCATGCACCGCGGGACGCTGCTCTGCGGGGCGACGGCGCTGCGGCAGCTCGGAGACCGTATCGACGGACGAACGGCCCGGACCGTGTTCACGATCTCCGGTCTGGACTAGTGCCGCGACCGGCAAGGTTTGCCCGTCAAGGAGCGGCGGCCGGTGCGTGTGGTAGTCCGGCCCCGCCCCCGCGGCCAGACAGCGGAAGGCCACATCATCGGTGCACTTGCGCTCGATCGCCCGCTACGAGCGCACCCCGGTGGGTAACCGTAGATCAGCAGCCGGACCATCAACCGCGGGTCATGCGGCGGGAACCCGCGCTTCTCGGTGTAGGACGCCAGGATCGGGCCCAGGTCGAGCACCTCGTCGACCAGTTAGGCCACGAATCGGGCCAGATGCCCCTCGGGCAGCCACTCATCCAGCGACGGCGGCAGCGTCAGCATCTGATCGGGGACGAACGCCCGGAAGGTCTTCTTCACCGCCACCGTCGGCGCGATCTCCGGCTTCACCACCGCCGCCGGATCCACCTCGAACAGGCCATCCCCACCAGACATACCAGGATTCTCCCATATGGAAGATCACGAACAGGAGGCAGCGTCGGGCTCAATCGCCTGATCGACTGCCAAGATCCGCGGACAGCGCCGCGTAGATGTACTCGCTGCCCCAGCGATCCCCGTCGAGGTCGTTCTCGACCAGGTGCGCCTCCCGGCGCATCCCGAGGCGCTCACAGACCCGCACAGACCCGGTGTTCTCCACATCCAGCCGTGCGTAGAGCCGGTGCACGCCCAGCGTGTCCTCCTCAGCGTTCGGCGCCTCGCACCGCAGTGCCGAGGCGGCGGGCGCCCTCGGTCAGTTCGGCGGGGTCCGCCGTGGCGTGAAGGAGGAACCTGCCGGGACGGCCACACCCGGAGAGCCGGTCACGCCAACTGGTTGACCAGGGCGGTGAAGACCGCGGGAAGGCGGGTCGCGGCCGGAACGATACGACAGGCGAGTCGCGGGTGCTGACGGACCCTGAGCAACGACTCGGTGAGCAGGCGGTGGCGCCGGGAGACCTTGCGCCACGCCTGCTCGTACGCCAGTGGGCGGTCGTCCCGGATGCAGCGCACCAGTTGCGCGGCGCCGGCGAGGGCCAGGGAGATGCCTTCGCCGGTGAGCGCGTCGATGTATCCCGCGGCGTCCCCGACCAACAGGACCCGCCCGGCCGCCCGGGAGCCGACGCGCTGGCGCAGCGGTCCGGCGCCGCGCACAGGGGTGGCGGTGCTCGGGGGCAGATGGCGTGAGAGGAGGGGGAAGCGGGCCAGGTGGCTGTCGAACGGGCCGCGTTCCGCGGTCAGGACGGCGACGCCGACCAGGCGCGGGCCGAGCGGCGTGACGTAGGCCTCCGCCCGTGGTGACCAGTGCACCTCGACGCAGTCCGTCCAGGGCTCGATCGCGTAGTGCCGGCGCAGGCCGAATCTGGGGGGCCGCGGATCCGGGCGGTCCAGGCCGAGTTGGCGTCTGATCGGTGAGTGCAGTCCGTCGGCGGCGGCCAGGTAGCGGGCGGTGATGCCGGCTGCGTGGACGCTGTCGGTGCTCTGCCGGATGCCGCCCGCCCGCGCCGGGATCACCCGTACGCCGAGTTCCGCCGCTCGGCTGGCCAGCGCGGCGTGCAGTTCGGTGCGCCGGACGCCGCGGCCGGGGGCGGGTGCGAAGAGGGCTTCGGCACTGTGCTGGTCGTCGACGTACCGGATCCCGCGCAGTGGGTGTCCGGCGACACTGACGCCGAGTTCGGCCAGCGCGTGTACGGCGCCCGGCATGAGGCCCTCGCCGCAGGCCTTGTCGATCGGGGTGGGGCGCGGTTCGGTGACCACCGCTTCGAGTCCGGATGCGGCGGCGTGGATCGCGGTGGCGAGTCCGGCGGGGCCACCGCCGACCACCAGCAGGTCGATCACGGCGTGGCCGCAGGGGTCGGCGCCGGGGCGGCCCCGGCCAGAGCGGCGTTCTCGCACCGCACGCGGGTTGCGAGCAGCGGCAGGTTGAGGAGTGTGAAACCGGTCGCGGTGAGCCAGTTGGTGTGGACGAGCGGCAGCGCGGCACCCTCGACGATCACAGCGACGTAATTGGGGTGGTCCATCCATCGGTACGGTCCGGCAGTGACGAGGGGCAGGTCCGGCACCACGATGACGCGGGTGTTCCAGCGCGGCCCCAGCGTGGTGATGCACCACCAGCGCAGCCCCTGGGCACCGAGGGCCAGGGCGAGCATCGGCCAGCCGAGCGCGGGCAGGAAGGGGCGGCCGCCCAGCCAGGCCTCCCCCAGGCAGCCGGCCAGCAGCGCGGTGTGGAGGGCGACCATGACGGGGTAGTGCCCGCGCCCGTACTCCGTTCCGGCGTTGCGGCGGCTCCAGGCGGCGTTGCGCCGGGCGGTGACGACTTCGGCGAGGCGCTCGACGGCGACCAGGAGGATGAGGACCGTGTAGGGGATCACGGGGCGGCTACCAGCGGAGGAGGACTTGTTCGGTGCAGAAGCCCGGCCCCATCGCGAGGAGGAGACCGGGCGATCCGGGCGGTGGCGGGTGCAGCGCCAGGGTGTCCCGGAGGATGTGGAGGACGGACGCGGAGGAGAGATTGCCGACCTCGGCCAGCGAACGCCAGGTCGGTTCCAGCGCTCGGGCGGGCAGATCGAGCGTCTCGCGTACGGCTTCCAGGACCTGGGGACCGCCGGGGTGGCATACCCAGGCCGCCACGTCCTGCGTCTTGAGGTCGTGGCCGGAGAGGAAAAAGCGCACCTCGTCGCCGAGCGTCTCGCGTACCAGGTCGGGGAGGTCGGCGCCGAGGACGATACGGAAGCCCGCGTCGCCGATGTCCCAGCCCAGGCTGCGTTCGGTGCCGGGGTAGAGCGTGCTGCGGGTCGCAACCACCTCCGGCCCGCGCTGGTGTTCCCGACGGTGCGGGTGGTCCCGGCCGACCGCGAGGACCGCGGCGGCGCCGTCGCCGAACAGGGCGCCCGCCACCAGGTTCGGCACGGACGCGTCGGTACGTTGCAGGGTCAGTGAACAGAGTTCGACCGAGAGCAGCAGCGCGACCTGTCCGGGGTGACCGTCGAGGTAGTCGTGGACCCGGGCCAGTCCGGCGGCTCCTGCCACACAGCCCAGACCGAAGATCGGCACGCGTTTCACATCGGGCCGCAACCCGACCCGTCCGGCGAGCCGCGCCTCCAGCGACGGGGCGGCGATGCCGGTGACCGAGGTGGAGATGACCAGGTCGATCTCGCTCGCGTCGAGACCCGCCCGGTCCAGGGCACCGCGCACCGCCCGTTCCCCGAGCCGGAGCGCGGATTCGATGAACGCGTCGTTGGCCTCCCCGAATCCGCTCAGGGAGGCGTACCGCTCCAGGGGTAGGGCCAAGTGGCGGCCTCGTACCGTGGCGGACGTGTGCAGGCGTTCCAGCACGCCGCGGTCGGTGCCCGATGGCAGGCACATATCGGCGAAGGCGTGGGTGATCTCGGACTGCTCGTATCGGTGTGGCGGGAGCACACCATGGATCGCGATGATTCGCGTCATTCCATCACCATACGGGCGAATAACGTATTTTGATCGAACGTCATGAATCACATTTTTCGGGCAGCTTCCGTGTCCGCCTCGATGCCTGCCGCCGCGCAGGCGGCCGCTCCCCGCCCCGGCCGGGTCGCGATCGCCCTGCTCCTGTCGGCCCACCCGGCCCCCGCATTGGCCGTCTCCGCCCTGATCACCGCGCTGGCCGTGGCCGCGGGACGCGATGCGTCCGGCAGCTGCCTGGTCGCTCTAACCATGCTCACCGGGCAGCTCTCCGTCGGCTGGAGCAACGATTGGATCGACATCGCACGGGACACGGCCGCGAACCGGCGCGACAAGCCGCTCGTGGACGGCGCCGTGAGGGCCCGAACCGTCGCGGTGGCCGCCTGTGCCGCACTTGTCCTGTGCGTCCCCCTGTCGCTGGCGAACGGCGCGGCGGCGGGCGGCGCCCATCTGATCGGGGTCGCCGCCGCCTGGTCCTACAACCTGGGACTCAAACGAACACCGTGGTCCTGGCTCCCGTACGCCGTCGCCTTCGGCCACCTGCCCGCCTTCGTCACGCTCGCGCTGCCGGGCCACCCCTGGCCGGCCGCCACGCCAGTGGTCGCGGGCGCGCTCCTCGGCTTCGGCGCGCACTTCACCAATGTCCTCCCCGACATCGACGCCGACCTGGCCGCGGGCGTCCGCGGTCTGCCCCAGCGGTTGGGCCGACGCCGGACCCGTACCGTCGCGGCACTCGCGCTGCTCGCCGCATCGGGCGTCCTCGTCCTCGGCCCGCCGGGATCGCCGGACGCGACGGGCTGGACCGGTCTCGTCGTGACCGGGACCCTGGCTGTGGCCGTCTGCCTCCCACTGCGCTCCGCACCCGACAGCCGCCTGCCGTTCCTGGCCACGCTCGGCCTGGCCGGGATCGACATCGCACTGCTGCTCCTGCACAGCAGGGCACTGGGCTGATCCCCCTCCCACGGACGCCGCAGCCCGACCGGCTTCTCGACCAGGGGTGTCCGGCGGATCGGGGCCGGACAGGTCGTGGCGTCCGGTGCGGTGCGTCGCGAGGCGGAGGAGCGTCCTCATACTGGACGTATTCGCCGCGTTCCGACACCACGGCACAGTGCCGTAGCTGTCGGTTCCGCACCCGCCAGGGATGACGGGACAGTCCTCGGGCCGGCTCCGGCGGGAGCTGCCAGCAACGACGGGAGAGTCACCCATGTCGCGCTATCACGAGATGAAGTTCCGGGCGGTCACAACGTTCCAGCGGCGGATCGGCAATCCGGTGCTCCGCCGGCTGCCGAACCAGACCCTCCTGGAGACCACGGGACGCACGTCCGGACTGCCCCGCCGGACCCCGGTCGGCGGCCGCCGGGTCGGCAAGGAATTCTGGCTGGTCTCGGAGTACGGCGAGAAGTCGCAGTACGTACGCAACATCCGGGCGAACCCGGAGGTACGGGTCCGGATCAGGGGGCGCTGGCACGCCGGAACCGCCCATCCGGTCCCGCAGGACGACCCGCACGCCCGGCTCAGGACACTGCCGCGCCTCAACAGCGCGGCAGTCCGGGCACTCGGTACCGACCTGCTGAGTGTGCGGGTCGATCTCAGCGGCTGAGGGCGACCGGCCGGTCCGCCTGCCGGCGCCGGCGGATCCCGGCCCGGACACGACGGTCGCAGAGGTCCCGTACCGCGCCCAGCGTCCCCTGCGGCAGCGGCGGAAGTGACGCGGCCGCGCAGGAACGCCGGAGCCACGAGGACGAGGGGACCCGGGCAGCGTTCGATCCCGCCCCCGGCATCGCCCGATCCCTGGGTGTCACCGCCCTCGCCGTCGGGCCGGACACACCTTCGCGCGGAACAGGCGTACTCGCCCTGACCTCGTACGACGTCGCCCACGGTGTGCCGGCAGACGCGTACCGCATCCGAGAGGATCACCGGCTTCGCGACCGGACCCATCGGCCCTGCCGCCGTTCGGCGACCACGCCCGGCGTCATGGCGTCTCGTGCAATGCCGGGCCAGATGGTTCGATCGGAGCCGGAAAGGGCGAACGGGCCTTGCAGGCACACGGCGTCACGCTCGCCCGCTCCGGTCCGGGACTGTTCCACCACTGACGGGACGTGCCGGGGACGGCCGGGTGCGAAACCCACGGAACGAGGAGGGCTTGCCCTGAACGGACAACTGCTGGCGGTCAGCGACCTGCACGTCGCCTACGCCGATAACCGTGCCATCGTGTCGTCCCTGCGCCCCGGCACCGACGCCGACTGGCTCGTCGTGGCAGGGGATGTCGCCGAGAAGGTCGCCGACGTCGAGCAGACGCTGAAGATGCTCAGCGAGCGCTTCGCGAAGGTCGTGTGGGTCCCCGGGAACCATGAGCTGTGGACCCACCCGCGCGACCCCGTGGAGCTGCGGGGCGAGGCGCGGTACCTCCATCTGGTCGAGCTCTGCCGGAAGCTGGGCGTCGTCACCCCGGAGGATCCCTATCCGGTGTGGGAGGACGAAGAGGGGCCGGTGACCGTGGCGCCTCTCTTCGTGCTGTACGACTACACGTTCCGCGCACCGGGAACGACCACCAAGGAGGAGTCCCTCGCCTATGCCCACAGGACCGGGGTCGTCTGCACCGACGAGCGCCTCCTCCACCCCGACCCGTACCCGACGCGCGACGACTGGTGCCGTGCGCGGGCACGGCAGACCGAGCTCCGACTGGCCGCCGTTCCGGAGAACCACCGTACGGTCCTGGTGAACCACTATCCGCTGGTGCGGGAACCGACCGATGTGCTGCGGTACCCGGAGTTCGCCCAGTGGTGCGGGACGGAACTCACCCGGGACTGGCACCGCCGCTTCCGTGCCGCGGCCGTGATCTACGGACACCTGCACATTCCGCGGGTGACTCACTACGACGGCGTGCGGTTCGAGGAGGTGTCGATCGGCTACCCGCGCGAATGGCGGGCCCGCCCGCCGCGCACCCCGCTGCGGGTCGTCCCGCTGGCGTCTCCTTGGGCGGACCGGACCCGCGCAGCCGACGAGAAGGGCTGATCGCGGAGTGCGGGTGATCGGCGCATGCCGCCGATCGGCCGAACTGCGAGGTGCTGCGCCGGGCGGCACCTGACCCCGCTCTGCGGCCCCGCGTCCACATCGGCTGACCTCGGGCCCGGCGGCGCCCGCACGTATCCGACCGGCCCCCGCTGAGCAGTGCGTCGGGACGCCTGAGCGCTTCCGGTCGTCCCGACGGCCGACACCCCAGATGATGATAGAGAGGACATGGCGCGAAATGGCACATTTGTCCCGACGGTCCATTCGCGACAGTGGAGGTGCCATGGACGGCGACACCACGATGGGTGACGAGGTCTACCAGCCGGACGGCTCGGAAGTGCAGGACGACGCCGGGCTTCTGGACCCGGCCGACACCCTCGACGACGGGGCGGGCCAGGACCCGCTCGACACAGGCTATTCGCCCCCTGAGCGGCCATGGGCCGTGGAACACCATGGTGTCACTGCGGCCGAGCAGCGAGAGGGAGAAAGTCTCGACCAGCGCCTCAGCGAGGAGGAGCCGGACGTGTACCCCCCGGACGGGGACGGGATCGGTGATGTCGTCGACACGGACGGTGAACTCCGGGACGGGGAGGTAGGTGATCTGCGCGCGGGGCGACTGGTCGCGCCCGACGAGGGCGCACACGGAGACGATGAGAGGTGCATGATCGCCCTCGATATGGGAATCGATGGCGCGGCAGCCTCCGCCGAGGAAGCGGCGGTACATGTGGTCCCCGACCAGAACGAGCAGTAGTCCACTCGTAGGGGCGGCCTGAGCGCTGATGCCCGTGCCCGGGCTCTCGGCAGAGTTCGGACCATGCGCGCTCGGTCCTGATCGAGGTGGTCGACCGGCCGCTGGTGCGCCGGACCCACCGCGCACACGCCGACGGTTACATCCGTGACCACGACAGCGGTCCCCGCAAAATCCACCTGCCCCTGCCACCCATGTCGCCTATCGTCAACGTGATTCCTGGCGGAAGCCTTGACTCGGCCGGGACGAGGACCACGACGTGGAGGATGACTGTGCGCTACCGCGAGCTGGGGCGAAGTGGACTGTCCGTGTCCGAGATCGGGTACGGCGCGTGGGGCATCGGCGAGTCCAGCTGGGTGGGTGCCACAGAGGACGAGTCCGTACGAGCCCTGCACCGCGCCATCGACCTTGGTGTGAATTTCATCGATACCGCCCGCGGCTACGGCGAGAGTGAGCGAATCGTCGGCCGGGTCGTGCGCGAGCGGGCCGGCGACGAGGTGCGCGTCGCGACCAAAGTGCCACCGAAGAACGGCACATGGCCGGCGCCCCACGGCCTTGACCCGGTCGAGACGTTCCCCGGCGAACACATCCGCACCAGCCTCGAGACCAGTCTGCGCGCCAGCGGCCTGGACCACTTCGACGTACTGCAGTTCCATGTGTGGAGCGACGACTGGGTCGGCCGTGGCGACTGGCTGGAGACGATCGCCGAACTGAAGCAGGAGGGAAAGATCCGCCTGTTCGGCGTCTCCATCAACGACCACCAGCCCGACAGCGCACTCGCACTCGCACTCGTACGCAGTGGCGCCGTGGACAGCGTGCAGGTCATCTACAACATCTTCGACCAGGCACCCGCCGACACGTTGCTGCCGGCCTGTGAGGAACACGGCGTCGGTGTCATCGTGCGGGTGGCGCTGGACGAGGGCGGCCTCACCGGTCGGATCACCGCGGGCACCACGTTCCCCGAGGGTGACTGGCGCAACCGCTACTTCCGCAATGACCGCCCTGCACAGGTCGAACAGCGGGTGGCCGCGATCGTCGCCGACCTCGCTCTCACCCCCGATGAGATCGCCGGGACCGCGTTGCGGTTCGTACTGAGTTCGCCGGCGGTTTCCACCGTCATCCCCGGCATGCGAACCGTACGCAATGTCGAGCGCAACACGGCCCTGAGCGACGGGCGTCCGCTCTCCACCGACCAGCTGGCCGTGCTGGCCAAGCACCGGTGGCAGCGCAACTTCTACTCCTGATCCGCGGGCGGGCGTCGCCCGCCCTGACATGCCGCGGCATGCGAACCGGCCCGCGGAAGAGATTCCACGGGCCGGTTCGTTCACACGCTGCCGAAACGGCCAGTCGGCCTCGATGGCCGGCGTCGCACCGGGAAAGTCCGGCGGCAGGCCGACCGGCTGCACCGCCCCGGTGACCAGCCCGGCCAGGTACTCCGTCAGGGTTCCCTTGAATTCGCACCAGTCGTCATGGTGACCGCTGACGAGAATCTAACGAGTCGGCCACCGCCTCGCCGCACTGCTCCGCCCGGCAACCTGACCGTCCAACCGAGCCTGCCCACCAACGGCCCGAGGACCTTCTGGAGCACCCGGCCCATACGGACCAGGTCAACGCACGCCGGCAGGAAGCTCGATCTTCCCGTTGAACGTGCCCTGGTTCTCCTGTCGTACGTCCTGCTCGAACGTGATGTTCTGTCCGCCGTAAGGGATCAGAAAGCCGAACTCGAAGCGGTGGCTCTCGACGCGGTACGTCGTCGCGTCCAGGACCAACACTTCCTCCAGGCCGGACAGGGTGAGTTGCGCGTCGCTCACCGGGATGCCGGCCGTGCGGAGCTGCTCGGCAGTGGAGTCGAACTCCCGCACCGCCTTCTTCACCCACGCACGGTCCCGGACGGCTGTCAGTTTCTGCTTGTCGCTGCCGACGCGGAGTTCGACCGTGCCGTCCACCGCGGTCATCTTCACCTCATCACCGGTGGCGGCCCGCGCGTACGCCCGGAACTCCTCAATGGCCGCGACCGGGTCCTCGACCTTGTTCTGCATCTCGGGGTCGGAAGCGGGCGCGTCCTTCCACGGTGCGCCCCCCTTCCTGAGATACGCCGTGCCGTCGACGACGTAAATCTCCTCGTTCTCCTTGGCGCCCTTGCTGCTGGTGCTGACGCCCTGCGAGTGCAGCCCCTCCGGCACCATGCCGCGCCGGACCGTGGCCCGGTAGGACGCAGCGCTCTCCTGGCCCCGCAGCGTCAGCCCTTCCTGCCCCTTCACGGAGAACGTCCATGCGTTTTCCTCCTCCATCGCCTTCTCGGCGAGGTCGAGGAAGTCCTCCGGCAACTCGGGCGCGGAAGCGGCGGAAGCCTTCGGCGACTCCTTGGTCTCCGGGCTCTTCGACACAGCCGACTCCGACTGCCCGTCCTCAGTGCCGCAAGCGGCGAGCGAGAGCGACAGAGGGAGAAGCAACACAGCACACCTGAAACGAATTCGCACGTACCTATTCCTTCGTCACGACCACTGAGCCTGCACGGCGGGCGGACTGTACAGCAGCATTCACCTTGCGATCACGCCCACGGACATCCCTGCCGAATCGACCCGAATGACCGCGAAGGGCTCACCATGGGACGTGTGGTCGCCGCCGCCCGGCAGCTCGCACCACACCGCCTTGGTGCCGGGGCCCTGCTCCACGCCCCGCAGATCGCGCAACGGCAGTCCGACACCGGCGAGATCGTGCACGGCGCAACGGCGGCGTCGTCGTCGCAGCCGGCACGGGTCCGGCACCATGCCGCTTTCCGCCGTCCGCGGGCGAGACGTCCTCGCTCCCTTTCAGTTGGGGCGCTCACCCCGGCGCGTACGAGGAGCGGCGGCGCCGGGGCACAGCTCAGCGGTGACGGTGCCGGGCTTGCGCCATCGACTTCGCGTAAGAGGACGTAGCGCTCATCGAGGTATTCGCTGGAGGCGCTGTCGAAGATCCGGTCCCGGGTCGCTACACGCCGGGACGGTTCGGCCCTCGCCCCCTGCGCACGCCGGTCGCCGACCGCGTACGGGTGGCGTTCGCCTGTCTGGATCCCCGTGCCCGCTGCAGAGCCTGATGGACCGACCAGGCGACGGACACCAGCGGAACAATCACCACCGCTCCGAGCACCCCCGCCGCGATCGCGCCACCGATCACCGAGAGTGCGACCACGACTGGATGCAGGCGGACTGCCCAGCTCATCACGATCGGGTGCAGCAGGTGCCCCTCGATCTGGCCGATGATGACGATCAGCGCGATGACAACGACCGCTACGAGCGGGCCCTTTGACGCAAGAGCCACGACGGCAGCCACTGCGAGGGCGATGGGCGAACCGATCAGTGGGACGAAGGCGGCGAAGAACTCCAGCAGCGCCAGCGGAATCGCCAGCGGCACTCCGAGTACGAAGAGGGCAAGTCCCACGAGTACGGAGTTGGTAGTGGCCACCACGACGATGCCGTGGGTGTACCCGGTGAACGTCCGCCACGCCGCTCGGCCCGCGATCTCCATTCGCTCCCGCGCCGTCGCCGGAAACTGTTCGCACAGCCAGTCCCACTGCCGGTCGCCCGAGTGGATGAAGAAGACCGAGCAGAACAGCGCGAGAGCGAACACGGTCATCACCTCGACCAGCCGGCCCACGCCGCTGAGCGCCGTGCTGATCAGGGTGGACCGATGGCTGGACAGGTACTGGCCGATCCGGACCTGCAAGTCGCTCAGTGCCCCGGGGTTCAACCGGAACGGTGGCTTCTCCAGCCACCGCTCGATCCTGGCAAGGCCCTCGCTGAACTGCCGCTCCAGCCCGGCACGTTCTCCAGCGACCGCCTCACCGACCAAGGACAGCACGCCGAGGACCAGGACGATACTGCCGAGGAGCGTCACCGCCACCGCGAGTGGCCGCGGCATCACACGAGCCAGGAGGTCAGCCGCCGGGCGCAACAACGCGGTGACAACCAGGCCGAGGAAGACTGCTACCGCAACCTCGTGAAACCGTCCCAGCACGGAAAAGACGGCGTAGACGACAGCTCCCACGACGAGCGTCCGCCAGGCGTAGGCAGCGGCCGTCCGCAGCGCGGGGGGCACATGCAGTTCCTGCGTCGGGTCGGCCGCTGCGCGCTGCGAGCCCAGGTCCCGAGGCGTGGCACCTCTGATGCCACGCATCGCCTGGCGCGACGCCGCACGGACCGGAGACCTCCGCCTTCCAGGCCGGGAGCCGGGGTCCGGATTGTCGGGCTGGAGATGCGATCGCCTGGGCATTCCTTGCTGGTACCAGACGGCGCCGCGTCCCCCCGGCTCCCACGGCTGCACACTCGCGACGTCACCCGACAGGCGCAGTCGCTGGTTCCCGACGGAGATCGCAGGCTGATTGCCCGCGAGGACGGCCACGGGTCAAACAGGCGGGGCCGGGACGCAACTGCGGCAGCAGCCCGGCTGACTGCCCTCGTCGGTGAACTGTTCGCCCAGGAGCCGCACTTCCGGCGGCGGTGGGCCTCCCACCGCGCCGCCGTCACGAACCCGGTCCGCATCCGGGGTGCTTCCTTGTCCATTCCGCCGGGTGGAGCAATCGACTGGTTCGGTGCCGGATGCCGACCAAGACTGGTCCCGTCAGGGCCGCCGGTTTCCGGCCCGCCATGGGGGGAACCGACCCATCGAGCTTGAGGGAGCACCCGTGGGCCTCACGATTCTGCGAGCCGGTCAGGGAACATGGCTGTTCCTCGCCCCCGCGAGATGCACGCTCGTACCGCGGAGCGCTCCCGGCGTGCCGTCGGCATCCGGGCAAGCAGCGGCGGACCTCAGGCGCGGAGTCGGTGGCATGCAGTCGACGGAAGCGAGATGAGACCGTGCCCAGGTCCGCGCACACCCGGCTGATCGTGCTGCGGCACGCCAAGTCGGCCTGGCCGGAGGGTGTAGCCGACGATGAGCGTCCGCTCGCCGGGCGGGGCCGCCGGGACGCCCCGGCGGCCGGGCGGTGGCTGCGCGAGGCTCGGTGCGTGCCCGAACTGGTCATCTGCTCTACCTCCAGGCGTACCCGTGAGACATGGGAGCTTGTCGCGGCGGAACTCGGTGCGGTTCCGGAGGTGGTCTTCGAACCGCGGGTCTACGAGGCAACCGCCTCCGCCCTGCTCGATGTGGTGCGTGCGGTTCCGGAGCGGCGGCGGACCGTGCTGCTGATCGGCCATCAACCAGGCGTACAGGACCTGGTCCTGTCCCTGGCCGGAGAAGGTGACGACCAGGCACTCGCTGGGGTCCACGGAAAGTTCCCGACCTCGGCCATCGCCGTGCTCCTGTTCCCGGGCCCGTGGGCCCGGCTCGAACCCGGCAGCGCGGCACTCACCGCCTTCGCGATTCCCCGCGGCCTGACCGTCAGGCGTTGAGCACCCCCGCCCCCAGCAGGGCGAACACCAGCGCTCCGACGACGATCCGGTCGTTGACAAGGCCATGGGAGGAGCGCTGGGCATCGAACCTCAACAGCCAGGCGAGGCGTATGCGACCACAGGGCCCGGTCGGCCCGCCTCGGCCTCACGCGGCCGGCCGGGGTGTGGCCACCCGGCGGAGAGGCTGAGGCGCGGCCTGCCCCTCCGCCCTGTCTGCCGTTACCCGGGAGCCCTGGGCATCCCTGCCTACGCTCTTGCCGGATTCACCGGATGCACGCGTCCTGCTCACCAGTTGGGTGAGCGTGAGCTGCCTGGCCATGACCCCCCGGGCCGGCCGACGTCGACGGGGCTGGTGACGGGGCGTGTGGCAGCCCTCCGCCGGGGCGGGCACGTACATCTGCTGCCGTCGGCCGGTGTCGCGGGCGAGAGCATCGCGGAGCAGGGGCAGGTGCGCGCTCACCGCTGCGAGGCAGTCGTGTTCGTCCCGGCAGGCGGAGCAGGTCGTCAGGTGGGCGCGGACCAGAGTGGTTTCGTCGGCGGCGAGGGAATTGAGTGCGTATCCGGCCAGCAGCTCACGGATCGTGCTGCATTCCTGGGGTGTGGTGAACATGGCGGGTGTCCTCTCGGTGCGGGGGGGGCCGCGCGGTCGGTGCGGCCATGGAGTTCAGGCGCGGGCGCCATCCTGGTCCTGTTCGGTGACGTCCACGGTGGACGTGGTCTGTTCGGCGGGGCTGTCCTGGTGGCTGTGGGTCGCCTTCGATCGGCGGGGCCTCCGCTCTGCGGGCAGGCCCGGCGCCGGGAGCGGAAGACTGCGGCTGCGAACAGCAGCGGGAAGATCCAGGAGGTTCAGCCGTGGATCAGGGATGCGGTGGGCCGGCGGCGCAGCGAATGATGCGCGGTGCCGTGGGCGCCGGGACTGTGGCCCGGGGCGTGCGGTCGGCGAATCCTGCGCCGATCAGGCGTCGCGTCGCTTGAGGAGCCAGGCCGCGAGGCCCAGGAGGGCGGCTGCGTATCCGGCGAACAGTGACAGACCTGTCCAGGGGGCCATCGAGGGATCGGGGACGACGGAGAGCACGGCTTGTCCGGCGTTGCTGGGCAGGTAGGGGTCGATGTGCTGAGCCCAGTCGGCCGGAAGCAGGGCGCCCAGTCCGGGCAGGACGAGCAGGATGCCCACCAGCGTGGCGATGGCTCCCGCAGAGCTGCGGATGATGGCGCCCAGGGCAACGCCGAACAGTCCGACGACAGTGAGGTAGAGGGCGGTTCCGAAAACCACACGGGTGACGCCGGGGTCGGAGAGATGCGTGTCCAGGTGAGCGGAGGACAGGACAGCCTGGCCACCGAAGAAGGCGGCGAAAGCGGCTGCGGTCATCAGGACGAGGACGACGCCGGTGAAGACGGCGGCCTTGGCCACCAGCATGGGCAGCCGCCTGGGGACGGCCGTGAGCGTGGCGTGGATCAGTCCGGTGGAGTACTCACCCGTGAACACCATGACGCCGAGGACACCGATGGCCAGCTGTGCGGGCCGGTACATGCCCAGGCTGACCTCGGCTCCGTTGAAGTGCGCCAGTTCCCGCGCGTCGAGGTGGCCTGCCCGCAGGTGACTGACCAGCATGCCCAACCCGACCATCGCCATCACGGCGGTCAGCAAGGTGATCGACGTGGAGCGCACGGTGCGCAGCTTGATCCATTCGGACTTGAGGACCCGCCGCAGGGTCACCTTGCCGGGGCGCGCTGTCGAGTCGAGCGGGTACGTAAGGACCGTAGTCACAACGTGCTCCTTACCTCGAACGGCTCGCCGGTGCTGTTGGCGCGGTACTCGACCGCGTCCCGGGTCAGTTCCATGAATGCCTCCTCCAGAGAGATCCTCTGGGGAGAGAGTTCGAGCAGGGTGAGCCCGTGCACGGCGGCGACCGTGCCGATGTGGTCACTCGTCAGGCCGACTACCTCCAAGGTGTGGGGCGCGCAGGAGGTGAGGGTGACATCCGGGCCGGCCAGCAGACGTTTCAAGCGGCCGATTTCCGGGCACCGCACGCGCACCACGGTGCGGGCCGCGCCGCGGGTGAATTCCTCGACCGAGGTGTCGGCGATGAGCCGGCCGCGGCCGATGACGACGAGATGTTCGGCGGTGAGCGCCATCTCGTTCATCAAATGCGACGAGACGAACACCGTGCGCCCCTCCCCCGCCAAGCTCTTGAGGAGATTCCGAATCCACCGGATGCCCTCCGGGTCGAGGCCGTTGACCGGCTCGTCGAGGATGACCGTGGCAGGGTCGCCGAGAAGCGCACTGGCGATGCCGAGACGCTGGCCCATGCCCAGGGAGAACCCGCCGGCCCGCTTGTTGGCGACATCGCGCAGGCCTACGAGGTCGATGACCTCGTTCACGCGCCGGCGGGGGATGCCAGTGGTGGCGGCCAGGGCCAGCAGGTGGTGGTAAGCGGTGCGGCCGGTGTGGATGGCGCGGGCCTCCAGCATCGCCCCGACCTCGCGCAAGGGCGCTTCGTGCATTGCATAGGGGCGGCCGTTGACCGTGACACGCCCCGCGGTGGGGGCGTCCAGGCCGAGGATGAGCCGCATGGTGGTGGATTTACCAGCCCCGTTGGGACCGAGGAACCCCGTCACGACGCCGGGGCGGACCGTGAAGGACAAGTCCTCGACGGCCGTTCTGTCGCCGTACCTCTTGGTCAGGCAGTGGGCTTCGATCATTGCGAAACCTCCGTTCACCACCTCACTTTCGCGCGGGGACGGCCCCTTGCGCATCGTCCCCGTGCAGCGATTCCGGGGTACCACGTCCGTGGTACGGAGTCCGCCGGCCTACAGCGGGGACGGAACTCGGCACGTACCTGTGCCGGAGATTACGCGGATGTTGCTGAGCGGCTCGGCTCCATCGCCGGGCTGACCAGGCCGCTCTGGTAGGCGATGACCACGAGCTGGGCCCGGTCACGAGCCGCCAGCTTGGTCATGGCCCGGTTGACGTGGGTTTTGGCGGTCAGCGGGCTGATGACCAGGCGATCGGCGATCTCTTCGTTCGACAGTCCCAGCGCGACGAGCGCCAGGACATCGCGTTCCCGTGGTGTCAGGCACTCCAGCCGCTCGTGCATGGCTGCCGGGCACGCTTCCGGCTGCGTCAGGAATCGCGTGATCAGCGCTCGGGCGGCAGACGGGCACAGCAGCGCCTCCCCGGCGGCGATCGTGCGGACGGCCTCGAGAAGCTCCTCGGGCCGCGCCCCCTTGCCGAGAAAGCCGCTCGCACCCGCGCGCAGCGCCTCGGCGACGTACTCGTCCTCCTCGAAGGTGGTCAGAATGAGGACCTTCACCTCTGCGAGGTCCTCCGACTCGCCGATCAGCCGCGTCGCGGCGAGGCCGTCCATCTCGGGCATGCGGATGTCCATCAGGAGCACATCCGGGTGCTGTGCATGGGCCAGCTCCACTGCCTCGCGGCCGTTGGATGCCTCGCCCACGGTCTCCATGTCGTCCGCAGAATCGAACAGCATCCTGAAGGTGCCCCTCAGCAGGGCCTGGTCATCGGCGAGCAGTACGCGGATCGTCATACCCATCTCTCCTCGGCGGTCCGTTCGTTGCCGGACCGCCCGTGGCCGTTGCGGCTCGCAGGGGCAGATCGGCAGTCACAGCGAAGCCGCCCTGCGGGCGGGCTCCCGCGTACAGCGTGCCCCCGACGATGGCTGCCCGCTCGCGCATCCCGATCAGCCCGTGCCCCGTTCCCTGGGTCGGCTGGTGGTTCGGTCCGACGCGTCCGTCGTCCTCGATGGTGATCGTCAGCCATTCGGGGCGGTAGTGCAGGAACAATCGGGCGTGGTCCGCGCCGGCGTGCTTGTGCACATTGGTCAGGGCCTCCTGCACGATGCGGTAGGCGGCCAGGTCGACTGCCGGCGCCAGAGGTTCACTGACACCCCGCTGACTGTGCCTGACAGCCAGGCCGGCGCCTTCGAACGACGCCAGCAGAGCCGGTAGCTGCGTCAGACCCGGCATCGGATCGCGCGGCGTCGCCGGATCACCCGACTGCCGTAGCAGGCCGACGGTCACGCGAAGTTCATCCAGCGCCGACCGGCTGGTGTCCCGGATGTTCTCCAGAGCGGCGAGTGTCTGCTCCGGCTGCCGCTCCGCGAGATGGACGGCGACGCCTGCCTGAGCGTTGATCAAGGCGATGTGGTGCGCGACGACGTCGTGCAGCTCGCGCGCGATCCGGACCCGCTCAGCCGCCACCCGCTGCTGTGCCTCCTGCTCACGGGTCCGCTCCGCGTTCTCCGCCCGTTCCTCCACGGCTGCCACATAGGCACGGCGTGACCGCACCGCGTCCCCGATGGCGGCCGACAGAGCCGTCCACGCCAGCATCACCGCCTTCTCCGGCTCCAGCCACGATCCCGGGGCGAACACCACGGCCGCCCCCACCAGGACTGCGGCCGTGATCGACGTCGCGGTCCAGGTGGTGCGCCGGTCGGTCCGCACCGCCACGGTGTAGACGGACACATCGACCGGGCTTGCCACCACCGGGCTCTCCCGGAATCCGAGCACCTGAAAAAGCACTCCGCAGCCGACCGCGACAGCCAGTACGCCGAATGGGTGACGGCGCCGCCACATCAACGCCGAGCAGCCGACCGCCGCCAGCACCACGCCCTGCCACCGGTACTCGATCCGGTGCTCGTCCGGCACAACAGCAGAAGCCACAACCGACAGCGCGAACAGCACGGCCGACAGCAGCGCGTCCACCACGCCAGGCCTGGCTCGTGCTTCCCGCCTCCAACCGTTGATGACTGCCATCTCACCACCGTAAGCGCGGTGGCCGGGCCAGGCATCGCGTCACTTCGGCACGGCAGTCCCCGGGCACGGCGTCGTTGACCGGGCAGGGTGAGGGCCTGAAGGCCGGGCCGGCGGCCTCCATCGGGGTCGCCACGCCGGTACGCTCCGGCCAGCGGCACAAGCTGCGGGCTTTCCTTCGGTCGGCCGGGCGCGGTCCGTTCTCCGCTGAGCGCGCGACCCCAGATGGCAGTGCTGTCCGCCCAGGCCATCCAGGTGCGAGTGCGGCGGCCGTCCTCGACCGGGACAATGAAGGAGCCTGCCGGGGCTGTGGTCCGGCTCGGTCGGGACGCGGCCCAGGCCGTCCCTGGGCTGCCGCCGCCAAGGCCGACGACAACGCCTCGAGGTGCATGCCCCCGCCCCCCGGGGCCGTGCTCCCGCGGACGGCAGGCACGCGCCGTCTGCCAGAATGGGCGCTCGCCTCGGAGCGTGGCGAAACCGCCATGCTCGTCTCACCACAGGAGAGCACGCAGTTGTCCCAGAAGCACGCGGCCCAGTCCGACAGCAGCGACCGCAACGATCTGCAGGCCGACTGCGCGAGCTGCTTCGGACTGTGCTGTGTCGCGCTGCCCTTCGCCCGTTCCGCAGACTTCGCGGTGGACAAGGACGCCGGGAAGCCGTGCGTGAACCTTCAGACGGACTTCCGCTGCGGCATCCACACACGTCTGCGGGAGAAGGGCTTCCAGGGCTGCACCGTGTTCGACTGCTTCGGTGCGGGCCAGAAGGTCTCGCAGGTCACCTTCGGCGGAACGGATTGGCGGCAGGCGCCGGAGACTGCCCGCCCGATGTTCGAGGTCCTGCCGGTGATGCGGCAGCTCCACGAACTGCTCTGGTACGTCACCGAGGCCCTCGACCTCGCGCCGGCCCGCCCCGTCCACCCGGACCTGCGCCGTGCGCTGAAGCGCGTCGACGGCCTCACCCGGGGGGATGCCGCATCGTTCACGGACCTTGACGTGGCGGCGCTGCGCGACGATGTGAACGCTCTGCTGCTGCGGACCAGTGACCTGGTGCGGGCCGAGGTGCCCGGCCGCAAGAAGAACCACCGGGGAGCCCAGCTGATCGGGGCCAGGCTGGGCGGCGCCCGCCTGCGGGGTGCCAGTCTCCGCGGTGCCTGCCTCATCGGGGCCGACCTCAAGAAGGCCGACCTGCGCGTGGCCGACCTGATCGGGGCTGACTTGCGAGGCGCCGACCTGAGCGGAGCCGACCTCACCGGGAGCATCTTCCTCACCCAGGCCCAGCTCAACGCGGCCCAGGGCGACTCGGCCACCAAGCTGCCTGCCGCCCTCGCCCGTCCCGCGCACTGGTAGCCGGCGGCGGGGCCACGACGACCGCGGTCGCCACGATGCCTGCGCCACCCGCCGGGCCGCCGGTGAGCCGGCGGCAGAGCACCCACCCTCTGCCGCCGTTCCCCGCGGTCTGCGGTGATGGTGCGTCAGCCGTGGTAATTGATGTAGCCGTTGCGGTCGGGGTCGGAGCCGCTCTTGGTGTAGGCGTGGACGTCCGCCCGACTGCCTGACGGCTTGTACAGGTAGATGGTGTCCTTGTCGTTGTTCCAGATGAAGTTGCAGTTCTGGCGGTAGACGACGTTCTTGGCGTCGGAGTCGGTGCCGTGGCCTCCCCGCAGCTTTATGTAGTCGCCGGGCTCGAGGTAGTGGCTGGTCGAGAAGGTGAAGCGGTTGCCCGCGGCGTCCTTGACGACGTAGCCCTTGAGATTGACGGTCGCCTTCGACGAGTAGTTCTTGATCGTCAGGTACTCGTCCTTGGTGTTCCCGGTGGAGCACCTGTTGGAGTCCGGGCCCGGCGCGTCGTACTGGACACCCTTGATCTTCAGCGCCGACGAGTACTCGGCTGCCTGCGCCGGGGCAACGGCAACAGCCGCGATGGCCCCGGCAGCGGCGACAGTGGATATGGCATGGCGTATGCGCATGAGGAAGTCCCCCCAGTGGTGCGGATGAAGCGCCTGGAGCATACACAACCCGTGATGAAGAGATGCAGAAAACTTGATGGATGTGTGAAGACGGCCGCGCGGCGCATGTCCGTCATCCCTCAAGTACGCTGCGCAGCTGGTGAATTGACGGCGACGCACGCGGGTCGACGCGGGGCAGCCGGTCGAACGCCGGAGCCTGCTACCTGGTCCTGCCTCCGGCCGTCGCGGCCCTGGCGGTCCCGGGCCGACGGCGCCCGGCCGTGCCGGCCGCGCTCGTGGCCACCCGCCTGCGCCCGCGCCCGGCGGCCCGTATCCCTGCCACGGCCGCGTGGGATCACAGTCTTCTCCGTCTACGTGGCACCGCCGAACCAAGGGTTGGCGCCCCGCCAGAAAGGCTGTCGCCAGGATGCAATTCCCGGGCCCCGGCCCGCACTTGCCACATCTGCCGTAGCAGTGATCGGTGATAGATCCGGCCGGCGCGTGGCCTCGCAACGGACTCAAGGCCGACGCGAGACCACGCTGAGGGCCGCCCTGGGAAGGGGGTGACCGCCGTCACACTGCCTACTGGATGCCAGGGATCTCGCGGGCCTTGAACGCGGCACGGACCGCGTCCGCCGCGCTCTTGCCGTACATGCGTTGCGCCGTCGCAATCGTCGTCACCGCGGCGTCCTCGAAGCTGGTGTCGGGCGCGAAGCCGAACTGAGCGTTGACGATGACGCGGTCGGCCACCCTGGCGCCGAGCGCCCCGCGGATGTCCAGGAGTGCGCGGGACCAGATCTCGCCGTCCGCGTGCACCTCGCCCACCCGGTCCCGGTACACCTTGTTCCCGTCGATCCGGCGCAGACAATGCGGGGCGACGCTGTAGGCGACCGAGTCCCAGTCGGCGACGCACGCCAGGTCGGCCTTGCGGGGCCAGCCGTACCGGGCGTCCGCATGGGCGCCGACCTCGACTGCCAGGTAGTCGCCGAAGGCCTCACCGATCGCCCCGGCCTCCGGGGAGGTGCCGAAGCCGGGCACCTGGGCGTTGTGCACCGCGTGTCCGTACTCGTGAACGATCACCTCGGCGTCCTCGGCATCGTCCACGCCGCCCTTGCCGAAGCGGATCTCGGCCTTCTTGTCGGTGAAGAAGGAGTTGTCCGCACCCCACTGGTTGATACGGACGGGCTGCGCACGGTTGTTGGCGCCGGGCAGTTCGCTGCCGAAGCCGAGGCCCTGCAGGTACTCCTGTGCCTCATTGACCCAGAAGTAGGCCATGACCTGCTCGAACTGGTCGTCGTGCCGGGTGTAGGTGCCGGCGTCGGCGGTCTTCGCGGGGGCGCCGGTCTCCGACCTGATGTAGGCCCACCGTCCGGAGAGTCCGCCACTGCCGTCGAGATTGCGCAACGCGGCGGAGGCATAGCTCGAGGCGGGAACGGCGTCGGCCGAGTCCTTGGCATCGAAGAGCGACTGGTCGCCCGAGGACTGGACGGGGTTGACCATGAATACCCGGGCCTGTGGTTCGGCCGGGGCTGGGACTGCGCCCGAGGCCGAGGCCGCTCCGGCCGGAGCGAGCAGAGCCACGGTGGCGGTGGCCGCGGCAATCAGGCCGCGGGGTGTGCGGCGAGTCATGTACATCCTCCCGTGCTGGGATGTGGTGCGGTGGCGTGTCGAATAGCGGGGGATGGCGTGGTGCGAGCGTGATCCTTGCGCACGGGCCCTTCTTTGGCCAGGCCTTGAACGCGTTCTTTGGCCAGGCCTTGAACGCGTTTCCCACTCACAGCGGCGAGGGCCCCCACCGTGCGGCGGCGCTCTGTTCGTGTGCCGGGACGGTGGGTGTCAGGTCGCCGTGGAACGCCACTCGGCGCCGCGAGATCGGCGTCGTTGGGTGAGGTGCACCGGTACGCCCAGCGCCGCGCTCAGGGCGCGTCTCCGGCCCACGGTCGGCGCCGTTTTACACCGGCCCGGCCGCGGCCAGTCCTGGACGGCCCTGTTCACCGGGCCTGGTCGGGCGATGACCGGGCTCTCGGGCGTGCTTGCGGCTTCCGGAAGCGAACCCACGCGCCGTTTCGTCCATGCGCAGTCGCCGGGCGAGGGGCTCGCACAACCGGCCGGTGCGGTATGCGCTTCGGTCCGGTCTCCTCCCGGTCTCAGATCCCTTCGTCGGCCGACGGCACAGTGACCACGGGGCAGGTTGCCCTGTGCAGCAGCCCATGCGGGACGGAGCCCAGCCGCATACCGGTGAAACCCTCCCGGCCACGGCGGCCGACGATCACAGCCAGCGCATGCTCGGAAGCCTCCGCCAACGCCTCGACAGGATGCCCTCGCAACACCGCGTGGCTCAGGGGAACATCGCGGTAGGCGCTGGACCGCCCCGCAGTTGCCTCATGCAGCTGCCTGTGGCACGCCTCGAGCGCAGCGTCCTCATCGAAAAGCCCTGGCAGCCGCCGCTGCCACACCCACACCGCACGCACGGAGGCGCCTCGCGAGGCAGCGGCCTCCAAGGCGTGTTCCAGCGCGGCCTCGGCCGACCGGCTGGCGTCCACCCCGACCACCAGGTACGGCGGCTCCTCCTCGGTGCGCCCGGCTTCCGGCACCACGGCCACCGGGCAGGCAGCGTGCGCACTGACCGGAACGGTCGTCGAGACAGCACTGAGCATCTCCCCCAGCCGGCCCAGCCGACGCGAGCCGAGGACCACCAGCCGCGCGTGAGCGGACCTCCGTACCAGGACCGGGGCCGGATTGCCATCCGTGATGAAGGTCGTCACCTCAAGACCCGGCTGCCGCTCATGGGCACGAGCCGTCGCCTTGTCGAGCGCCTCGTCGCCCAGCTGGCGCAAGGCCTTGTGGTGTGCCGTCTCCTCGACGCCGCGTACGTGATGGGCCACGGGCAACACGGCGTGGACCAGATGCAGACGCACCCCACGGCGGGCGGCTTCGTCGGCGGCCCAAGCCAGGGCCGCATCGGCCGGCTCCGCGGCGTCGACGCCGAGCATGATCGGGAGTGGTTCACTGGCAGCTGTCATGGCTTCCTCCACCTGTCTGCGTGCACGGAGCAGCAGCCGTGGGCTGCGGCCGCAGCTCATACCTGCACGGTACGCACATGGACGGCGCGGCGGAGGGCCGAGCGGGCCCCGTTCGGAGAGCTGCACCCCAGGGCGAGGAAGGGCTCCAGGGACCTTCGGACCCCTGGTGCGGACTGTTCGGCCCCTGCGTTCGGGAGCGTGGCGCAGTGGACTGGACATGTCGTAACCGCAGGACCGAGGAGGTCTGGGCATGGCTGTAGTCGCACGCAAGCAGAAGTTCCCGTTCCCGGATCTGCCGGACTGGTTCGAGGCCTTCCCCACCCGATTCACCATGCCGGCGATGGCCGATCTGTACACCATGAGGATCGAGGAGTTCACCGCGGAAGGCCGCTACGTCATTCGAGCGGAACTCCCGGGCATCGAGGTCAAGGATCTGGACGTCACGGTCGAGGACGGCAACCTCACCATCAGAGCCGAGCGCACCGAGCGCGAGGTGGACAAGCATCGCAGCGAGATCCGCTACGGATCCCTGACCCGCAGTGTCACCCTGCCCAAGAGCGCGGACGAGAACGATGTCCGTGCCGAATACATCGACGGCATGCTGACCGTCAGCGTTGGCCTCGGCGAGGAGAAGCCGGAGGCGAAACACATCGAAATCAAGCACGCCACGTGACCCGCACCGGGTGGTCGCCCGGACGGACATGCACTGCCGTCCGTCCGGGCGGCCAGGCGCCGGTGCGGCGATTCGTGGTGACCCTCGGCCCCGGACGATCCTCTATCGCCGGGAGCGTCGTGCCTCCCACTGCGCTGCGGCGCTGTCCAGCAGCATCTCCAGGGCCGTGGGATAGGCGCTGTCGACCATGCGGGTCGCCAGGAGTGGCGCCGCCTCGGCGATCCGGGGGTGTGTGGTGCGCGGCAGGCGGGCGTACGTCGAGCGCCACATGTCCTCGTCGGCGCTGAGGCTTTCGCGTGGCAGGGCCAGCGAGGCGGCGTCGAGCGCGGCGAAGGCCAGGGTCTGGTCGATGAAGGCGTGGTAGATCCGTACCGTGTCCGGCAGCGGGAATCCCGCCGTGCGGAGTACGTCAAGGATGGCCTCGTCGGCGGCCAGCTCGTGGGCCCGCCCGGTGACCCGGTTCGCGGTGAGCAGTGCCGCCTGCGGATGCCCGACATACACGGCGTGGATGCGCAACCCGAGGCCGCGCAGATCGGACCGCCACTCCCCCGTGGGCCGCCAGCCTTGAAGGGCCTGCCCAATGAGGGCGTCGCCGATGGCGAGGGTCAGATCGTCCATGCCGCGGAAGTACCGGTAGAGGGTGCTGGGGTCGGCGTTCAGGGCCAGGCCGAGACGGCGGGCGGTGAGTCCCGTGCTGCCGTGCTCACGCAGCATCCGCAGGGCGGTCTCGACGATCAGTTGCTCGGACAGCACGGTGCCGCTTCTGGTGGGACGGCGGCGCCGCCGTTTCTCCTCGGGTACCACCGTTTTCGCCACCGCCGCCTCCCCGCCCCGGTCCTTATGCCAACACCATTGACCTTATCCGAGCGCGCGGCGTTGGATCTCCCGGCAGGGGCGCCGCGCCTCCGTTCCGCGCGGGCATGCCCCAACTCCACAGAGAGGAAGTCCGTGTCATGCGTGTTCTGCTTGTGGGAGCCGGCGGTGTGGGCACCGCGATCACCCGGATCGCGGCCCGGCGCTCGTTCTTCGACGAGATGGTCGTGGCCGACTACGACCTGAGCCGGGCCGAGGCCGCGGTCGCTGCCCTCACGGGCACCGCGGGCCGCTTCCGTGCCGAGCACGTCGACGCGTCCGATCAGGCCGCAGTGACGGCGCTGCTGACGCGGCACGGGTGCGACGTCCTGCTCAATGCCACCGACCCGCGGTTCGTGATGCCCCTCTTTCAGGCGGCGCTCGCGGCCGGCGCAACCTACCTCGACATGGCGATGTCTCTGTCGCGCCCGCACCCCGAGCGGCCCTACGAGGAGTGCGGGGTCATGCTCGGCGACACGCAGTTCGCACAGGCTGCCGACTGGGAGAAGGCGGGCGCGCTGGCTCTCGTCGGCATGGGTGTGGAGCCGGGGCTGTCCGATGTCTTCGCACGGTACGCGGCCGACGAACTCTTCGATGAGATCGAGGAGATCGGCATCCGCGACGGCGCGAACCTCACCGTCGACGGCTACGAATTCGCACCCTCCTTCAGCATCTGGACCACCATCGAGGAGTGTCTCAATCCGCCGGTCGTCTACGAAGCGGACCGCGGCTGGTTCACGACCGCGCCCTTCAGCGAGCCGGAGGTGTTCGACTTCCCCGAGGGCATCGGCCCGGTCGAGTGCGTGAACGTGGAGCACGAGGAGGTTTTGCTTGTTCCCCGTTGGGTCGACGCGCGGCGCGTGACCTTCAAGTACGGCCTGGGCGAGGAATTCATCCAGACCCTCAGGACACTGCACCTCCTGGGCCTGGACCGCACCGATCCGGTGACCGTGCCGAGCGCTGCGGGCCCGGTGGGCGTGTCGCCCCGCGACGTCGTGGCCGCCTGCCTGCCGGATCCGGCGACGCTGGGCGAGCGCATGCACGGCAAGACCTGCGCGGGCACCTGGGTGCGCGGCACCAAGGACGGCGAGTCACGCGAGGTCTACCTCTACCACGTGGTGGACAACCAGTGGTCGATGGCCGAGTACGGCTCCCAGGCAGTGGTGTGGCAGACGGCCGTCAACCCGGTCGTCGCCCTCGAACTCCTGGCCACGGGCGCGTGGACCGGCTCGGGGGTCCTCGGCCCGGAGGCCTTCCCCGCGCGCCCCTTCCTGGACCTGCTCAGCGCGTATGGCTCTCCGTGGGGCATGCGGGAGCAGTGACCGCCCTCGGCTCACCAGGGGATCCGACGCGGCTCTGCGTCGGAAAGACGGTCGGGAGGGTTCACCGCGGGATCGCCGCATGCGTGGTGAACCGGCCGACAGCAGCTCACCGCCCTTGCGGCCGGTGCACCTCCCGGCCATGGAGTCCCGGAGCCGGGCAGGCGACTGCACGGCCCCGGGGCCCGGGCGATCAATCTCACTGGGGCTGGGCGATCACCATCAGGAGGTCGCCCCCCTCGACCTGCTGAACGGAGGTGATGGCCAGGCGGTCCACCGCTCCGGCGACCGGAGCGGTGATGGCGGCCTCCATCTTCATCGCCTCGATCGTCGCGATGGTCGCACCCGCCTCGACCCGGTCTCCGGCTGCGACCGACAGCGTCACCACCCCGGCGAACGGTGCGGCAACGTGTTTCGGGTCGGACTTGTCGGCCTTCTCCGCTGCCGGAAGTTCCGAAGCCACCGAGCGGTCACGCACCTGGATCGGCCGGAGCTGGCCATTGAGCGTGGCCATCACGGTGCGCATGCCGCGCTCATCCGCTTCACCGATCGCCTCCAGTGCGATGAGCAGCCGCACCCCGGGCTCGAGGTCCACCTCATGCTCCTCCCCCGGTCGCAGACCGTAGAAGAAGTCCTTGCTCGGCAGGACTCCGGTGTCGCCGTAGGCGTCCCGATGTGCCTCGAACTCCTTCGCCGGCCCGGGGAACAGCAGCCGGTTGAGAGTGGCCCGCCGGTCCTTGTCCAGTCCGTCGCGGTCCCCGGCGGACAGTTCGGCGACCGGCCTGGGCGCGGCGCGGCCCTTGAGGGCCTTGCTGCGGAACGGCTCCGGCCAGCCGCCGGGCGGGTCGCCCAACTCGCCGCGCAGGAAACCGATCACGGAGTCCGGGATGTCGTACGCGCCGGGCTCGGCGGCGAACCGCTCCGGTGGGACGCCCGCGCCGACGAGGTGCAGGGCGAGGTCGCCGACCACTTTGGACGACGGTGTGACCTTGACCAGGCGGCCGAGCATGCGGTCGGCCGCGGCATACATCGCCTCAATGTCCTCGAACCGGTCACCGAGGCCCAACTCCCGTGCCTGGACGCGCAGGTTGGACAGCTGACCGCCGGGGATCCCGTGGTCGTACACGCGCCCGGTGGGCGAGGCCGGGCCGGCCTCGAACGGCGCGTAGATCCTGCGCACGATCTCCCAGTACGGTTCGAGGTCTCCGACCGCCCGCAGGCTCAGCCCGGTCGGCCGCTCGGAGTGGTCGGTGGCCGCGACGATCGCCGACAGCGAGGGCTGCGAGGTGGTGCCCGCCATCGAGGCCACCGCTCCGTCCACGGCATCGGCGCCGGCGTTGATCGCGGCCAGGTAGGTGGCCAGCTGACCGCCGGCCGTGTCGTGGGTGTGGAGGTGGACCGGCAGCTCGAACTCCCTGCGCAGCGCGGTCACCAGTTTCGCGGCGGCGGGTGCCCGGAGCAGCCCCGCCATGTCCTTGATCGCCAGGACGTGCGCGCCGGACTCGACGATCTGCTCGGCGAGCCGGAGGTAGTAGTCGAGGGTGTAGAGCTTCTCGGAAAGGTCGGACAGGTCCGAGGTGTAGCACAGGGCCACCTCGGCGACGGCCGATCCGGTCTCGCGCACGGCGTCGATCGCCGGCCGCATCCGGCCGACGTCATTGAGCGCGTCGAAGATGCGGAAGATGTCGATGCCGGTCCGGGTGGCCTCCTCGACGAAGGCGGTGGTGACCTCCGCGGGGTACGGGGTGTAGCCGACCGTATTGCGGCCACGCAGCAGCATCTGCAGGCAGATGTTGGGCACCGCCTCACGCAGGCGGGCCAGGCGGTCCCAGGGGTCCTCGGCCAGGAAGCGCAGCGCCACGTCGTAGGTGGCGCCGCCCCAGCACTCCAGCGAGAGCAGCTGCGGCAGAGTCCGGGCCACGGCCGGGGCAACGGCGAGCAGATCCTTCGTCCGCACCCGGGTGGCCAGCAGGGACTGGTGGGCGTCCCGGAAGGTGGTGTCGGTGACGGCGACCGCGGGTGATTCCCGCAGGCGCCGCGCGAAGCCCTCCGGCCCCAGCTCGGTCAGCTGCTGCTTCGACCCGGCGGGCGGTACGCCGTTCGCGATGTCCGGCAGTTTGGTCGTGGGGTCGATCAGGTGCGGGCGCTCACCGTGCGGCTTGTTGACCGTGAGGTCGGCGAGGTAGGTGAGCAGGCGGGTGCCGCGGTCGGCGGAGTGGCGCGAGGTCAGCAGATGCGGGCGCTCCTCGATGAACGACGTGGTGACCCGGCCCTCCTGGAAGTCCGGGTCGTCGAGAACCGCCTGCAGGAACGGAATGTTCGTGGCCACGCCGCGGATGCGGAACTCGGCCACCGCGCGCCGGGCCCGTCGCACCGCGGTGGCGAAGTCGCGGCCCCGGCAGGTCAGTTTCACCAGCATGGAGTCGAAGTGGGCGCTGATCTCGGAACCGACGAAGGCGGTGCCGCCGTCCAGCCTGATGCCGGAGCCGCCCGGCGAGCGGTACGCGCTGATGGTGCCGGTGTCCGGCCGGAACCCGTTGGCCGGGTCCTCGCTGGTGATCCGGCACTGCAGTGCGGCACCCCGCAGACAGATCCCGTCCTGCGCGAGACCGAGGTCGGCCAGGGTCTCGCCGGCGGCGATGCGCAGTTGCGCCTGGACCAGGTCGACGTCGGTGACCTCCTCGGTCACCGTGTGCTCGACCTGGATGCGCGGGTTCATCTCGATGAAGACGTGGTTGCCTTCCCGGTCGAGCAGGAACTCGACGGTGCCGGCGTTGCGGTAACCGATGCTGTGCGCGAAGGCGACCGCGTCGGCGCAGATGCGGTCCCGGATCACGGGGTCGAGGTTGGGCGCCGGGGCCAGTTCGAGGACCTTTTGATGGCGCCGCTGCACCGAGCAGTCCCGCTCGAACAGGTGGATGATGTCGCCGTGTCCGTCGGCGAGAATCTGCACCTCGATGTGGCGGGGGTCGACGACCGCCTTCTCCAGGAACACCGTGGCGTCGCCGAAGGCGGACTCGGCCTCGCGGGACGCCGCCTCGATGGCCTCGCGCAGGTGCGCGGGGTCGTCCACTCGCCGCATTCCGCGCCCGCCGCCTCCGGCAACCGCCTTGACGAACAGCGGGAGGCCGATCTCCTCCGCGGCCGCCGCCAGCTCGTCCACGTCGGTCGACGGCTGCGACGACCCCAGGACCGGCACACCCGCCGCACGGGCCGCGGCGACCGCGCGCGCCTTGTTGCCGGTCAGTTCCAGCACCCCGACGCTGGGACCGATGAACGTGATTCCGGCGTCCTCGCAGGCCCGGGCCAGATCCGGGTTCTCGGACAGGAAGCCGTACCCGGGGTAAACGGCGTCCGCCCCGGCCCTGCGCGCCGCGCCCACGATCTCCTCGACCGACAGGTAGGCGCGCACCGGGTGCCCCCTCCGGCCGATCTCGTAGGCCTCGTCGGCCTTGAGACGATGCAGCGAGCCGCGGTCCTCGTACGGGAACACGGCCGCCGTTCCCGCGCCCAGTTCGTAGGCGGCGCGGAATGCGCGGACGGCGATCTCACCACGGTTCGCGACAAGTACCTTCCGGAACATGAGCAGTCCCTCCCTGACGTTCGCGACGTGCGCGCCCGACGGGCGCCCTCGTGACTGATGCCCTGTCTACACCCGTACAAGAGCAGCCCGGGCCGAATCACCACCGGCCGGTCGCTCTGCTGCAGGTTCGCGGAGGTCATCATGGAGCGGTCGGGTATGCCTCGGCTGGGTGTGGAGCGGGCAGCCTGATCCGCCGCTACATCGTCTGGCGAATCCGCCCTGCCGACGACCGGCGCCTACGCGCCGTGGCCGGCAGGGCAAACATTGCGGGACTACGGCTTGTCCCGTGTCAGCATCGGCAGCAGCAGAGCGGCCGACCAGCTGAAGTTGGGCGAGTTGAGCGGTGCTCCCGTCGTCGGGTCATAGTTCTCCATGATCGGCCCGTTGCCAGTGAGGCCTGACGCTTGGGTGAGGAGTCGATCCGTCAGGGCGTTCGCTTCCTTGACGTAGCCGTAGCGGCGCAGGCCGTCGCAGGCGAAGTAGGCCTGGTCGAACCACACGGGGCCGCGCCAGTACGCCGTCGGCGAGAAGTAGGGGGAGCTCTTCGACACGGTCGGGAACGGGACGGTCGTCGCGAACTCCCCAGGGTCCATCAGCTTGTCGCGCACTGCGCGAGCCTGCGTCCTGGACGCGGTGCCGGTCCACAGCGGGACCGCGCCCTCGATGCCGCGGCCGCGGGCCGTGAGCGGCACGCCGCTGCCCAGCGCGGTGTCGTGGAACCAGCCGTCGGTGGGGTCGTACATCGTGGTGCGGACGGCGGAGGAGGTCGCGGCGGACCGCTGCTTCCACCGCTCGGCGTCGGCACCGCGGCCGAGCGCGCCCGCGATGCGCGCCAAGTTGCCCTGGTCAGAGGCGAGATAGGAGTTCAGGTCGACGGATTCCTGGTTGAGGGAGTAGCCGAGGAGTGTTCCGTCGGCCGCGCGGTTGGCGACGACGTTCGTGCCGAGGGCGGCGTCGAAGCGGGGCGCGTTGTCCATGCCGCTCTCCCAGGCAGCGGCGAGGCGCCGCTCCTCGGGCGAGTTGTTGGCGGGGTCGACGGTCGCACCGTACTCGGCGAGGCCGTTGTGGTCGTGGTCGCGGTTGCGGTACCACCAGGCCTGGTAGGCGGCGAGCTTCGGGTACATCTCACGAAGGAAGGCCTTGTCGCCCGTCTTCGCGTACACCTCCCACACGGCCCAGGCGGCCAGCGGGGGCTTGGAGTTGCGCTCGTTCCAGTTGCCGCCGCCGCGCGAGGGGTCGTTGTAGAAGATGACGTCGGGGACCATCCCGGCGTCCTGCGGGCGCGTCGCGGAGTCCGACGTGATCTGCCAGTCGAACATGGAGCGGATCTGTGACTCGGCCAGATCGGGCGCGAAGCGGGCCGTGCCCACGGCCTGCTTCCAGGTGTCCCAGGCCCAGATACCGCCGGTGAACCACTTGTAGGAGATCGATGGCGTGATCCCGTCGTGCTTGATCTGCCCCGCTGCGCTGCGCCAGTTGGTGACGAGGGTCTCCAGGGACTTCACGGCGGCGCGCCGCCGGTCCGCGGGCACGTTCCGGGTCACTCCGGCGACGTAGCCGTGCCAGCGTGCGTCGCCCGCCGAGACGACCGACGCCGGGTGGTCGAGGACGTCCCGCACCGTCGCCTTCTCGCGGGTCCTCTCGGCGGCGGTGAAGGTGTAGGACTCGGTCCAGTCGAAGCTGTGCGAGCGACCCGGTGCGAGGCTCACCGGCTCGGTGGTCTCGGTGCGGTACGTGTCGCCGTCCACTGTGGTGCGCACGCGGTCCTTGTGGGTGACCTCGAAGCGTTCCGTGCCGTCGGTGAGGTAGTCCCAGGTCTCACGGACCTCGGCGAAGTCGACGCCGACGCCCGAGCGGGTGGCGGTCAGCGAGGGCGCGTCGCGCATCGGTCTGTCGGCGGGCCGCAGCAGGCTGCCCGTCCAGTCGGCGCCCAGCGTGCGGGGCGCCGAGCCGGTATTGCGGACCTGGGCGCGCACCAGGGCGCTGCGGCCGGTCGCGAAGCGGAGTTCGAGGGTGAGGCGCAGTCCGTGGCCGAGGTCGTACGACTGGAGGAGCCGGCCGGGCAAGGACGTGAACCGGGGTGCACCGCCGCCGGCCAGGTCGAGTGTGCGGCCGTTTTCGGTGAGGCGGATACGGCTGAAGGACTTACTGAGCCACCAGGGGTATTCCTGGGCAATGTAAAGGGGCCCGGAGAAGCCGCCGTATGCGTCCTTGTCACCGGCTTTCGGCAGGGCGTAGGCATGCCAGGCCCCTTGGTCGGCGAAAACGGTGACAGGGTTGTTGTCCTCGTCATCGCCGGGCAGGGCGGCGGCCGGGGTGCCGTGCAGGTCGAGCACGTCGGCGTACGGGGACGCCGGCGCCGGGTGCTCATGGGCGGAGGCCGCTTGCGGCACGGCGAGGGCGCCGCCGGCGAGAAGGAGTGCGGTCAGAGCTCTCAGGGGCCGGTTTCCGGTCACTTCTGGGTCCCTCCAAGGGAGTCGGTGGCGATGCGCAGGACCGCGGCACCGAGCGGGCCGAGGCGTACGTGGTCACGGACGGTCGTCCCGGTGAGCAGATCGATGCCGCCTGCGGCACAGGCGCCGGTCAATGGCGTCTGTGTGTCGTGGTCCGTGTGGTTGAGGACGAAGAGGTAGGTGCCGTGCTCGCCGGTCCGGACGGTCGACTCGACTCCCTCGGGGACGTCGAGCACGGGCCTCACACCGGCCTCCAGCAGGGCTGCGTCGAACACGGCGCCGATGCCGTCGCCGAGGTGAGCACTCGCGTACCAGGCGGTGCCGCTGCCGTAGGGGTGGCGGGTGACGGCGGGGCGGCCGGTCAGCTCTCCGGCCGCGTACACGTCGACGACCTCGGTCTCCGGGCCCTCGGTCTCGATCCACTCGCTCCACAGGGTGGCCTCGGCGCCGGAGGCCAGCTGCACCGCCTCGCCGTCGGGGATCGGCCAGAACTCGTCGACGCTCACGCCGAGTACGTCTCTCAGCGGTCCAGGCGCGCCGCCGTCGTGGATGTGATCGTCGCCGTCGACGACGCCGCTGAAGGGTCCGCACACGAAGTGGCCGCCTCCCTGGACGTACGCGGCGATGCGTTCGGCGTTCTCGGGACGCAGCAGGTGGAGATTGGGCGCGAGAACCGCCCGGTAGCCGTCGAGGTCGGCGTGCGGGGGGACGAACTCGGCGGTGACTGCGCGGGCGTGGAGCGCCGCATACCAGGGGTGCAGGAGGTCGCGCCAGCGCATGCGGGCCGAGGGGTGATCGTCGGCCTCGAGGGCCCACCAGGAATCCCAGTCGAGGACGATCGCCACGTCCGCGGGGGTGGTGGCGCCGGTGACCTCGCCGAGCCGGGCGAGCTCGGTGCCGAAGCGGACGGTCTCGCGCCAGCCGCGGGAGTCTGTGCCGCGGTGCGGGAACAGTGCGCTGTGGTATTTCTCGGCGCCCGCGCGGGAGGCACGCCACTGGAAGTACATGATGCCGTCAGCGCCGCGGGCCAGGGCCTGGAGGGACCAGAGGCGTTGCAGGCCGGACTTCTTGGGGACGTTGACCGGGCGCCAGCTGACCGCGGACGGCGCCTGCTCGAGGAGCAGCCAGGGGCGGCCGCCCTTGAGCGAGCGCATCAGGTCGTAGTTGAGGGCGGCGTTGACGTGGGCGCGTGGGTCGGCGGGGTCCGGGTAGGCGTCGTCGGAGACGAGGTCCTCGTGCTCAGCCCACTTCCAGTAGTCGAGTGCCTTGAACATCGACATGAAGTTGGTGGTGGCCGGGATGTCCGGGCTCAGCTCGCTCAGGACGCCGCGCTCGGCGCGGTGGCAGTCCAGGAGGGCGTCGGAGCAGAAGCGCCGCCAGTCGAGGAGCTGCGTCGGGTTGACCGGTCCGGGCGCGGTGCGCGGGGGTTCGATCTCAGCGTACGTGCCGTAGCGCTGCGACCAGAAAGCCGTGCCCCAGGCGCGGTTGAGGGAGTCGATCGTGCCGTAGCGGTCGGTCAGCCAGGTACGGAAGTGATCGGCGGAGCGGGCGCAGAAGCACTCGGTGACATGGTCCCCGTACTCGTTGTGGATGTGCCACAGGGCGAGCGCCGGGTGGTGTGCGTAGCGTTCGACGAGGGTGCGGGTCAAGCGCACGGCGGCGGCGCGGTACACGGGCGAGGACGGGCAGTAGTGCTGGCGCGAGCCGAATTCGAGACGTACGCCGTCGGCCGTGACCGGCAGGATCTCGGGGTGGGCGCGCACGAGCCAGGCGGGGGGTGACGCGGTCGCGGTCGCCAGGTCGACGGCGACACCGTGGGCGTGCAGCAGGTCGAGGAGCCGGTCGAACCAGGCGAAGTCCCAGGTGTCCGGGCCGGGCTGGAGTCTCGCCCAGGAGAAGACGCCGACGGTCACCATGGTGACGCCGGCCTCGCGCATCAGCTCGGCGTCCTCGGCCCAGACGCTCTCGGGCCACTGCTCGGGGTTGTAGTCACCGCCATAGAGGACGCCCGGGACCCGGGTCAGGCGGCTCATCCCTTTACCGCCCCGCCGAGCAGTCCGGCCACGAACTGCCGCTGGAAGACCAGGAACAGGGCCATGAGGGGCAGCGTCGCAAGCAACGAGCCGAGCATCAGGCCCGAGTAGTCGACATGGGAGAGCCCCGTGAGGGTGTTGAGCGCGACGGGCACGGTGTATTTGTCCTCGGAGTTGAGCATGAGCAGCGGCCAGATGAAGCTGTTCCACTGCGCCATGAACGTGAAGATGACCAGGGCGCCGAGCTGTGGGCGCACGCACGGCAGCACAACCTGGTAGAAGGTGCGCAGCTCGCCGGATCCGTCGATGCGGGCCGATTCGATGAGCTCGTCGGGGAAGTCGACGAAGCCCTGCCGCATCAGCAGGATACCGAAGGAGTTGGCAAGGAACGGCAGGACTACGGCTTGGTAGGAGTCGATCCAGCCGACGCTCGCCATCATCTGGAACAGCGGCACGAGCAGCACCTGGAACGGGATCATCATGGTGGTGAGCACGGCGCCGAGCAGCAGACCCCGGCCGCGGAAGCGGTACTTGGCGAGCCCGTAACCGCACATGGCTGAGATCAGCGAGCTGAGCGCGGTGTGCACGACGGCGATGCCGAGGCTGTTGAGGAGGACACGGCCGAAGCCGATGGTGTCCTGGAGCCGTGCGAGGTTGTCGAGCAGGCGTCCGCCGGGCAGGACCGGTGGCGGGGAGTGGAACAGTTCGGAGGTGGAGTGTGTCGCGGCGATCGCCATCCACAGGAACGGCACGAGGCTGACAACGGCGCCCGCCGCAAGGCACAGACGCACGGCGTAGCGGCCGACGCGCCGGGCGGGGTGGACGCGTACAGGGGGCTGCTGGAGTGCGGTCACCGCCGGCGCTCCCTTCCGAAGGCGACGTACTGGAGGGCGGAGATCGCGGCGATGAGAGCCACGACGACCCAGGCGATGGCGGCGGCGTAGCCGAAGTCGAGCTGCTGGAAGCCGACTTTGTAGAGGTAGACGACCGGGGTGAGCGTCGCGTCGTCGGGTCCGCCGCGCGTGAGGACGTAGTTCTCGTCGAAGAGCTGAAGCGTGCCGATGGTGGAGGTGATCACGCAGAACAGGACGATGGGGCGCAACTGCGGCAGGATCACGCGCGTGTACGTGGAGAGGGTGCCGGAGCCATCGATGTCTGCGGCCTCGTACTGCTCCTTCCCGATGGCCTGGAGCCCGGCGAGGAGAATGACGGCGTTGTAGCCGGTCCAGCGCCAGGTCAGGGACGCGATCAGTGAAACACGGGCCCACGTGGGGCTGTTGAGCCAGTCGATCGGGCCGATGCCGATGGCGCCGAGCATCTGGTTGACGAGGCCGCCGTCGGTCTTGAGGAGGACCTGGAAGACGACGGCGTACGCGACGAGTGTGGTGACGGCGGGCAGGAAGTGGACCGCGCGCCAGGTGCCACGGAAGCGCAGCCAGGACTGGTTGAGGAGGACGGCGAGGACGAGGGCAAGGCCGATCATCACCGGGACCTGGACAACGAGGATGATCCCCGTGTTGAGCAGGGACTCCACGAAGGCGGGGTCGTGGATCATGCGCCGGTACTGGTCGAGGCCGACCCAGCGGGTGGCGCCCGTGTCCTCGGTGGTGAAGCTCTGCAGGAGGCTCGCGCCGAGCGGATAAACGAAGAAGAGAGCGAAGAGGGCGGCGGCCGGTCCGGCGAAGATCCAGGCGACGGGGCGCGGGCGCCGGCGGCGGGTCGCCGCGGGGGCGCGGGCGGGTGCGACCGGCCGGTCGTGGGTGGTGTGGACGGCCATCGGGCTACTTCACCCTCTCGCGGCCGGTGGCCGCGGCGATCTGCCGCGCCGCCGAACTCAGCGTGGCGCGCGGGTCCTTGCCCCGCAGCATCACACCGGTGACTGCGGAGATCATGATGTCGGTTGCCTTCGCGTCGTCCTTGTTGTTCTCGACCGGCGGGATGTTGCGGGCGAGCCGGGCGAACACGTCGAGGGCTGCCTGGCCGCCGAAGTACCCCTGTTTCGCGCTCAGATACGGGTCGTCGAGCGCGGGCAGATACGCCGGGAACAGGCCCTCGCGCTTCAGCATGGAGACCTGGTTCGCCTTGCCCGTGAGCAGGAACTCGATGAACGCCCAGGCCAGGCGTGGGTTCTTGCTCTGCGCGGGAACGCAGAGAGTGGAGCCGCCGATGTTCGAGGTGCGGATGCCGTCGGCGGTGAACCCGGGCAGGGGAACCACCCCGAACTTCCCTTTCAGCTCGGGCATCTCCTCGGTGAGCGTACCCGTCCACCAGGCGGCGGTGGGCGTGGTGCTGGCCTTTCCCTCCTTGGTGCCGGTGACGAGCCCGTCCCAGCCCTTCTCGTAGTCGACGAGTCCCTTGTCGTGCAGGGTCTTCATCAGGGTCATGGACTGCACGGCCTCGGGGGTGTCGACGGCGACCCGGCCGCCCTTGAAGTAGGACTGCCCTTGCTGCTGGAGCAGCATCGGCAGGATGCCCGCGTCGGTGGAGTCCATGATGAGCAGCTTGCGGCCGGTGGCCTTCTTGATCCGTACACCCGCCGCCACATAGTCGTCCCAGGTCAGGAGAGACTTGGGGTCGACTCCGGCGGCACGGAAGTGGTCCGTGCGGTAATAGAGCGCGCAGGGGCCGATGTCCCAGGGCAGGGCGAGGACGGCGCCCCCCTTGCCGGTGACGGTGCGCCACGCGGCGCGGTCGAAGTCGCCGCCGTAGCGGCCGCCGAGGCTCGTCAGGTCGTAGAAGCCGCTCGGAAAGTTGCCGGTGTAGCGCGGCATGTGGCTGCCCTCGACCGTGAGGACATCGGCGAGGCCCGAGCCGCCGCGCAGGCCAACGGTGATCTTGTCGTAGGCGTTGTCGTATCCGATGTCGACGACATCGACGGTGGTGCCGGGGTGGCGCTCCTCGAAGGTGCGGGCCAGTCGCTTCATGGCCTGGGCGGCCACGTCCCACGACCAGACAGTGATCTTTCCGCTGACCTTGCCCTTTTTGTCGCCCTCCTTGCCACTGATGCCGCGGGCGCCTCCGCCGCCCGAACCGCCCATGGCACACGCGCTGACCAGGGACGTTGCCGCGGTCGCCAGACCTGTGGCCAGAACAAGTCGTCGGGTGGGTCTCGTTGACACTCTTGCCTCCTAGAGCCTGAATGCCTAATGCTGTATTCAGAACACTGAATGACGGACCCTGCCGTCAAGAGGCGTACACCCAAAGACTTTTGCTGCTGTGGTTCATGACTTCCGTCGGCTCACGCGAAAGGCGCGGCATGACGTCACCCCAGAAATCCGCCCCCTCTTACATCCACCCCTACATCCCCAACGCGGTCCCCGCCGTGCGGCAGGCGATGCTCGAGGAGATCGGCGCGGCGAGCGTCGAGGACTTCTACGCCGACATCCCGGACTCCATCCGGCTGCACCGCCCCCTCGACCTGCCGACCCCACTGCGCTCGGAGGCCGAACTCACCCGCCACATGGATGAGTTGCTCGGACGCAACACCTCGACGCGGCAGGCGCTCAGCTTTCTCGGCTCCGGCTGCTACCAGCACCACGTACCGGCGGTCGTGGACGAGGTGGTCAACCGCAGTGAGTTCCTCACGGCGTACGCGGGTGAGCCCTACGAGGACCACGGCCGGTTCCAGGCCCTGTGGGAGTACCAGTCGATGATGGCCGAGCTGCTCGATGTCGAGGTCGTCAACGTCCCGGTGTACGACGGCTTTCAGGCCTCGGGAACCGCGCTGCGGATGGCCGGCCGGATCACGGGCCGCCGCCGCGTGGTCATCGCCACGGCCGTCGTCGGCGACAAGCTCTCCCGGATACGCGACTACGTACGCCCCGACCACGACGTGACGGTCGTGCCCGTCGACCCGGACACCGGCTGCGCCGACCTCGACGCCGTACGCGCCGCGCTCGCCGTCGGCGACACGGCCGCCGTGTACGCGGACTCGCCCTCCGCGCTCGGCATCGTCGACGAGGCACTGCCCCGTCTCGCCGAACTCGCCCACGATTCAGGGGCGTTGTACGTCGTGGGCTGCAATCCGCTCACACTCGGCGTGCTCGCGCCACCCTCCGCGTACGGCGCGGACATCGCGTGCGGCGACATCCAGCCGCTCGGCCTCCACCAGAGCTTCGGCGGCGGCAACGCGGGCTTCATCGCCACGCGGGACGAAGAGATGCTGGTCGCCGAGTACCCGTCACGCCTGTTCGGTCTCGTGCCGACGACCGTCGAGGGTGAGTACGGCTTCGGTGACGTCGCCTACGAGCGGACGTCGTTCGCACTGCGCGAGGAGGGCAAGGAGTGGGTCGGCACGGCCGCCGCGCTGCACGGCATCGGCGCCGGGGTCTATCTCGCGCTGATGGGACCGCAGGGCATGCGGGAGATCGGCGACACGATCCTCGCGCTCACCGGGTACGCCCGTCGACGCCTCGCCGAGGTGCCCGGCATCGAGGTCCCGTACGGCGACGCCCTGCACTTTGCCGACTTCACCGTCCGTTACACGGGCAACAGGACCGCCGCCGAGATCCGCGCCGATCTCAAGGAACGGGGCATCTTCGGCGGCACACCGACCGGCACGCACGAGGCCGCGTACTGCGTCACCGAAGTCCACACCAAGGCCGACATCGACCGACTCGCCGCGACCCTCGAGGAGATCGTCAAGTGACCGCCCCGCACGCACCCGTGTCCGTCTCCCCCGAGGAGGCCCGCGTCGCCGACAAGCCGCGCCTCCGCCGTTTCCAGCAGGCCTCCTGGGACGAGAAACTGATCTTCGAGCTGGGTTCGCCGGGCGAACGAGGCATTCTCGTACCAGCGGCCGATCCGTCGATCGACCAGGTGGAGATACCCGCCGCACTGCGCCGCGCGACGCCACCCGCCCTCCCTGAAATGTCCCAACAGCAGGTCCTGCGCCACTACTTGCGCCTGTCGCAGGAGAACCTGGGCGCGGACCTCAACATCGACGTCGGCCAGGGCACCTGCACCATGAAGTACAGCCCCAAGGTCAACGACCAGTTCGTACGCGACCCACGGATCGCCGCGCTGCATCCGCTCCAGGACGAGGACACCGTGCAGGGCGTCCTCGGGATCATTCACAGCCTGGAGCAGCTCCTGAAGGAGATCTCCGGCATGGACCGGGTATCGCTCCAGCCAGGCGCGGGCTCCGCGGCGATATACACGAACGTCGCCATGATCCGCGCCTACTTCGCCGCGCGCGGCGAGCTGGAGCAGCGCGATGAGGTGATCACGACGATCTTCTCCCATCCGTCGAACGCGGCCTGTGCGAAGACGGCCGGCTTCAAGGTCATCACTCTCCACCCGGACGCCGACGGCTACCCGGACATCGAAGCCCTCAAGGCGGCGGTCGGCCCGCGCACGGCGGCCCTCCTCATCACCAACCCCGAGGACACGGGCATCTACAACCCGCGCATCGAGGACTTCGTACGGATCGTGCACGAGGCGGGCGGACTGTGCTCGTACGACCAGGCCAACGCCAACGGCATCCTCGGCATCACGCGGGCGCGGGACGCGGGCTTCGACCTGTGCCACTTCAACCTGCACAAGACGTTCTCGACACCGCACGCGTGCGGCGGTCCGGCGGCCGGCGCGTGCGCGGTCACCGCGGACCTCGCCCCGTATCTGCCGCGCCCCACGGTCGAGTTCGACGGGTCCGCCTACCGGCTTGACGACGACCGGCCCGAGTCGGTCGGCAAGATGCGGCCGTTCTACGGGGTCGTGCCGAACCTGGTCCGCGCCTACGCGTGGATCATGTCGCTCGGCGCTGAGGGTCTGCGGGCCGCCGCCGAGACGGCGGTCCTGAACAACAACTACCTTCTCCACAAGGTCCGGCAGATCCCCGGCGTCTCGATCCCCTACGCGGCCGGGCGCCCGCGCGTCGAGCAGGTCCGCTACAGCTGGGAGAAGCTTCACGAGGACACCGGCCTGCACTCCGAGGACATCGGCCTGCGCGCCGCGGACTTCGGCACCCACTACTGGACGAGCCATCACCCGTACGTCGTGCCCGAACCCATGACGCTGGAGCCGACCGAGTCCTACACGCGTGCCGACCTCGACGAGTACGCGGCGATCCTCGCAGAGATCGCCCGCGAGGCCTACGACGACCCGGAGACCGTACGCACGGCACCACACCGTTCGACCATCCACCGCGTACGCCCTGAGGCCCTCGACGACCCTGCGACGTGGGCGGTCTCCTGGCGCGCCTACCGCCGCAAGGTTCTCGGCGAGGCGACCCGTTGACCCGGCTGCCCAGGATCGGCCTGGTAGTCAACCCGGTCGCCGGCCTCGGTGGCCGGGTCGGCCTCGGCGGCACCGACGGCTCGGAGCGCCCCCGCGTGGCACTCTCACTGGGGGCGCGCCCTCTGGCCGGGGCACGCGCGGCAGCCACGCTGGGTGAACTGACGCTGCGACTGGGTGAGTTGGCGGGGGTGGGGCGCCCCCGCCACGTGCCAATCCTCGTCGTCACAGCCGCCGGCTCCCTGGGCGCCGACTCCGTCGCCTCCGCCGGGCTCCCCGCGCGGGTCGTGTACGCGGCAGAGGACGGTCGGGACACCTCGGCCGCGGACACAGCAGCCGCGGTGCGCGCCGTCGTTGGCGAAGGCGTCGATCTGCTCCTCTTCGCCGGGGGCGACGGCACCGCGCGGGACGTGCTCGCCGCTCTCGGGGACGCGCCCTGCCCCGTCCTCGGCGTGCCGACCGGTGTGAAGATGCACTCGGCCGTCTTCGCCGTCAGCCCGCGCGCCGCGGGTGAGGTCGCCGCTGCATGGGTCTCCCGCAAGGGCGCCGTACGGCTGCGGGACGCCGAGGTGATGGACCGCGACGAGGATGCCCTGAGCGAAGGCCGCGTCACATCCCGGCTCTTCGGCTGGCTCCCCGTCCCCGACGTACCGGTACGCGTACAGCAGCGCAAGACCGGCAGCACCGTCACCGCGCTGGGGGCGGTCGGCGGCATCGCGGCCGACGTTGCCGAGCGCGTCGGCGACGGGCTGCTGGTACTCGGCCCCGGGAGCACCACCCGCGCCGTCGCGGCCGCGCTCGGCGCGGATGCCACCCTCACCGGGGTCGACGTGCTCAGCCTGCGCAGCGGTCAGCGGCCGCGCGTCGTGGCCCGTGACGTCGCCGAGGACACCCTCCTCGCGCTCGGTCCGGCCTGGATCGCGCTCTCCCCCATCGGTGGCCAGGGTTTCCTCCTCGGCCGCGGCAATCAGCAGATCTCGCCCCGGGTCCTGCGCGCGGCGGGCGGCCGCGATCATCTGCTCGTGCTGTGCACCGAACAGAAACTGTCCGCGCTCGGCGGCCGCCCCCTCCTCCTCGACACCGGCGACGACGCGCTCGATGCGGAACTCTCCGGCCACATCCCTGTCATCACCGGCAGCCGGCGTACGTCGCTGTACCGGCTCGCGACCTGACCCGACACCCCCTGAAACCCGTACCTCCACGTCCCAGAAGGAGCCCAAGATGATCTCTCTTGATGGCAAGCGCGCCCTCGTGACCGGTGGCGGAGCCGGTATCGGCCGCGCCACCGCCCAGGTCCTCGCCGAGCTCGGCGCCCGCGTGGTGATCGCAGACATCGACACGGAAGGCGGCGAACAGACGGCGAAGGACACCGGAGGGACGTTCGTACGCTGCGACGTGTCCCGGCGCGAGGACTGCGAGGCCGTCGTGAACACGGCGCAGGAGCGGTTCGGCGGCGTGGACGTACTCTTCAACAACGCCGGCATCATCCGCCGCTCCACGGTCTGTGAGATCACCGAGGACGACTGGGACCTGGTGATGGCCGTGAACATCCGCTCGGTGATGCTGATGAGCCGCCTCGTGATCCCGGGGATGGCCGCCAGGGGCGGCGGCTCCATCGTCAACACCGGGTCCGGCTGGGGCATCCGCGGCGGCGGCCGAGCCGTCTCGTACTGCGCGTCGAAGGGTGCCGTCGTCAACATGACCCGCGCCATGGCCATCGACCACGGCCCCGACAACATCCGCGTGAACTGCGTCTGCCCCGGTGACACGGCGACCGGGATGCTCGCCGAGGAGGCCCGCCAGCTCGGCGAGAGCTCCGACGCGTTCTACGCCGACGCCGCCGACCGTCCGCTCGGCCGCATCGGGCAGCCCCGCGACATCGGCCAGACCGTGGCGTTCCTCGCCTCGGACGCCTCGGCGTTCCTGAGCGGGGCGATCATCCCGGTCGACGGCGCCGGTACCGCGTGACCCGCGGGTAGCGGATAATCGACCGCACCGAAGGGGAGGGCAGCCTCACATGCCAATCGAAAACCGCCCGCTGCGCGAACAGGTCAAGGAGGAACTGATCAAGCGCCTCGGGCGCGGCACGATCGCGACCGGCGCGCCCATCAACGAGGGACAGCTCGCCACCGAGCTCGGCGTCAGCCGTACTCCGCTGCGCGAGGCCCTGATCACGCTGGAGCGTGAGGGCGTCATCACCAGTGAGCGCGGCAAGGGCTTCCGCTTCACACCGCTCAGCGCGCAGGAATTCCGTGACCTGTCCGCGATCGTCGCGACACTGGAGGCGCTGGCCCTGGAGTCCAGCGACCCCGAGCATCTGGCGGCGACGGCTCCCCGGCTGCTCGAGGAGGCGCGCGCGTTCTCGGCCCCGCAGGCGCCGCACGACGTCATAGAGCGGTACGACGACGCGTGGCACGACCTGCTCCTGTCGGGCTGCACGAACGACCGCCTGATGAAGCTGATCACCTCCCTGAAGGTGACGATGCACCGCTACGAGCAGGTGGCCCTGGGTGACCAGGACATCCTGGAACGTTCCGCGGTGGAGCACGAGCGGATCGCCGAGTGCCTCCAGCGCGGCGACCTCGACGCGGCGGTCGCGGCGCTCAAGGAGAACTGGAACAGCGGAATGCACCGGATCCTGGAACACCTCAAGGACTGACCCGTGCGGCGGGTCCCTGGTGAAGCCGTGGTGCGGGTCGGGCCCCGGGCTTGCCCCGCACCGTCCATGCGCGGTCCGATCACCGTGGATCGGACGTGAGGAGCCGGCTGGGCCAGTACTTCGATCACCCGAGTCCGGTCAACGGTCAGCCGTCCACGGAGATCGCCCGAGGCACCGAGGCGGACGCGGCGCACGTGCCGCGCCCGCCCGGGGCCGTACGTCGCCCACCGCGCACGCCGCCCCGCTCAGCCGGCGAACTGGGCCATCCACGCCTCGACTTCGTCCGCGGCGCGCGGCAGTCTGGCCGACAGGTTCTCGTGGCCACCGTCGGTGACGACCAGGTCGTCCTCGATCCGGACGCCGATGCCGCGCCATTCCTCGGGCACGGTCAGATCGTCCGCCTGGAAATACAGGCCTGGCTCGACGGTGAGCACCATGTCTGGCTCCAACACGCCGTCGACGTACTCCTCGTTCCGGGCCATCGCGCAGTCATGGACGTCCAGACCGAGCATGTGGCCGGTTCCAGCCATGGTGAAGCGGCGCTGCAGGCCGAGTTCGTACGCGCGGTCGACGGGGCCGTCGATGAAGCCCCACTCGACCAGCCGCGCCGCCAGGTAGCGTTGCGACGCCTCGTGGAAGTCGCGGTACAGGGCACCCGGCTTGACCGCCGCCATGCCGGCTTCCTGGGCCTCGTACACCGCGTCGTAGATCTCGCGCTGCAGCGTCGTGAAGGTCCCGTTGATCGGAAGTGTGCGGGTGATGTCGGCGGTGTAGAGGGAGTGCGTCTCCACACCGGCGTCGAACAGGAGCAGATCGCCCGGGCGCACCGGACCGTCGTTGTCCGTCCAGTGCATGATCGTGGCATGCTCGCCCGCGGCACAGATCGAGCCGTAGCCGACGGCGTTGCCCTCGAGACGTGCCCGTCGGAAGAAGGTCCCCTCGATCCACCGCTCGGACGACGCGATCGCCCGGGAAAGCTCCCCGATGACGTCGGTGAATCCGCGCACGGTGGAGTCCACAGCCTTGCGGATCTCGGCGATCTCCCACTCGTCCTTCACGAGGCGGAGTTCGCTGAGCGCCTCCTCCAGCTCGGCGTCACGCTCCTCATCGGTGGTGACAGCGGCTTCCAGGGACGGGTCGTGACCACGGACGATCCGCGTCGGTGCGCCGGCGGCAGCGGCCAGGTCGCGGGCCACCGTGCGGACGTCGCGGCAGGGCAGTCCGAGCACGCGCTCCGACTCGGTGAGGGAACGGCGCCGGCCCATCCACAGCTCGGCCGTCGCGCCTGTCCAGAAGACGTCGTTGTCCCTGCTGTCCCGTGGCAGCTGGTAGCAGTACGCGTCGTGGCCGCCGTCCGCGCGGGGTTCGAGCACGAGAGCGCCGTCACGGGCCTGGTCCCCGGTCATGTGCACATAGCCCGAGTACGGCCGGAACGGGTAACTGTCGTCGTTCGATCGGGTCTTGAGGTTCCCCGAGGGGATCACCAGGCGTTCGCCGGGAAAACGGGCGGAGAGCGCGGCGCGGCGGCGGGCCGCGTACGGAGCCTGGTCGCTGAGCTGCAGACCGTGCCGCTCGGTGTCGGCCCACCCCGTCCGCATCAGGGCGGACAGCTCTTCGGAGATCCCTTGGTAGAGACCGTTCTTTCGACCTTTCGCCACTTCATACACCTTCTTCTGGGTGGGTTCCTCAAGGACGAGGGGCAGAGAGGCGCGTGCGGACAGGCCGCACTCCCTCCCGGTGCAGCCCCAGGCGCACTCGCTGCCACCGGTCGTCGGCGGCTCCCGGACGGTACCCCGCATCGCGTCCACCGGGTGCCGAAGACTGCCACTGGCACAGATCGGCCATCGGGCAGCCCGAACCGCCCGCCCGGAACGAACGGGAGCCGTCGATAATGCCTCACATGGCGAACGCAAAGCTCAGCGAAGCTCTTCGGCTTCTGGGGATCGGTCACGAGGCAGGCCGGCTCTATACGGCCCTGCTGGAGTTGGCGCCCGCTCCGCTGAGCGCGGTCGGGGCCGCGGCAGCTCTGGACGGCGCGGAACTCGCCGCGGCGTACGGCGAACTGGTCGACGCAGGCTTGGCCAGTGCCGCCGTGGAGGGCCGGGACGTGGTGGCCCCGGTTCCGCCCGGCGCAGGGCTGGAGATCCTCGGCCGGCACCGGGCGGCCGAGCTCGACGAGTCGCGCATCACCGTCGGAGGCGCGTTCGAGTCGTTCCGGCGTCAGCGGCTCGCCGCGTACAACAACGATCTCGTCGAAGTCGTCACCGGGGAAGCCATCGGTCCCAGGATGCGCCAGGCCTGGGCCAGTGCCCGCGAACAGATCCGGCAGTTCGACTCACCGCCGTACTTCCCCCTCTCCGGCGCCACCGACGATTCGCTGGCCACCCTCGCCCGCGGTGTGACGCAGCGTGTCGTGTACTCGCGGGAGTCGCTGGAGCATCCGGGCCAACTGGAGGCGGTCATCGAACCGTGCATCGAGGCCGGTGAACAGGCCAGGGTACTGCCGTCGGTGCCGGTCAAGCTCGTGATCATCGACGACGTGTACGCGCTCGTGTCGTTGTCGATCAAGGAGGCCGATGTGCACAACACCATGCTGGTCGTGCAGCCGTGCGGGCTGCTCTCCGCGCTCGTGGCACTGTTCGAGCAGGCATGGCAGAACGCACTGCCCTTCCACGGCCGCACCGTCCGGCCGGGCGGCCTGCTGCCCGCCGACCGCCGCCTGCTGTGGCTCCTTGCCGGGGGGGCGAGCGACGAGGTCATCGCCCGGGAGATCGGAATCAGCCGCCGCACACTGTTCCGCCGGGTGCAGATCCTGATGGCCCGGCTGGGTGCCACGAGCCGGTTCCAGATGGCTCTGCAGGCGCAACGTTGCGGATGGCTGTGACCGGGGCATGCTTGTCTGCCCGACCGGGACGACGCGTCGTCCCGGTCGGTTCGGTGCGCCCGAATCCTCGCTGCGGCTCTGGGCCGGCTGCCGGCCCACTCAGCTCGCTCTGACCGAGGCGGAGCTGGTGTCCTTCGGTGTGCGGGCCCCGCGAGAGGAGCGCGCCGACGAGGCCCTCGTCCGGGCCCTCGTCGGCACCGGTGCCGAGCTGGTCGTCGTACCGGAGAGTGCGCTGAGGCTGTCCGAGGGCGTGGGCGCCCTGCTGTGGTACACCGACCCGGGAGCCCCGTCCTGACGCCGGCGCGCTGCGCCCCCCGGATCATGGGTCGCCCCTTGCGCCCGACCGCCCCGGATCGCGCCGCGCGCGGAACGTGCCGACACTGGGCTGGAGCGGCAGCACGGCGGATGGGCGGCGGATGGGGCACATGGACAGGAGCAGGAGCGGCGCGGACGAGACGGACGTCTCGACATCGAAGGGGATCGTGGTCGGACTGGACCGCACCACGACCGGGGCCGCCGGCGCCACCGCCACGGCCCCGCGGTCCGATGGCCCTTGAAGGGACCCCCGAGGACCTGGTCCGCGCGGCCCACGCCGTGGGCGTGACCGACGACCGTCTCCTGGCGGCCGTACGGAGCATCCCCCGGGCCGAATTCGTCCCCGCGGACGAGGTGGCATCCGCGTACCGGGACACGCCCGTTCCGCTCCCCCACGGGCAGGTGACCACCCAGCCCTCGCTGATCGCCATGATGGTCTCCGCTCTCGGCCTCACCGGAGACGAACAGGTCCTGGAGGTCGGGACCGGATACGGCTGGCAGACCGCGCTGCTGGCCCGCTTGGCCGCGTACGTCGTCAGCGTCGAGCGCTGGCCCGACCTGGTCGACGAGGCCCGCCTGCGGCTGGCCCGGCAGGGCGTCGGCAATGCCGAAGTCGTACTCGGCGACGGGACCCTCGGGATGCCGACCCGTGCCCCGTACGACGCCGTCATCGTCTGCGCGGCCTTCCCGCGAGTGCCTGAGCCGCTCGTGGATCAGCTCCGCACTGGTGGCCGGCTCGTCCAGCCGATCGGGCAGGGCGGGCGGGAGCGCGTCGAGCTGTACGAGCGGCGGGCCCGCGGCCTGGTGCAACGCAGGACGGTCACCGCGGCCCGGTTCGTCCGGCTGTACGGCGCCCATGGCTACGACCAGCGGTGACGCGCTCAGCGCTGATAGGTCCCGACCAGGGTGCCGGAGGCCAGCTCCCTGCCCTTCAGGGCACGGTGCACGTCCTCGGCACCCGGGTGTCCGTGCAGCGGCAGCGGCTCGGACAGGGCGTACAGGCGGAAGAAGTAACGGTGCGGACCGTGCCCCGGTGGCGGCATCGGCCCTCCCCAGCCCACGTGGCCGAAGCCGTTGGGCCACGGCAGGCCCCCCAGGGGCTTCTGGCCCTCCGCCGCCCCGGTGGTCCCCGGATCGATGCCGGTCACCAGCCAGTGCAGAAAGGTCGTCCCCGGCGCGTCCGGGTCCTCGCACAGGAGCACTAGCTCCGTGGCCTCGTGGGGCACCCCCGACCAGGTCAGGGGCGGTGAGATGTTCTCTCCCTCCCCGCTGTACCGCCGGGGGATCACCGTTTTGTCGTCGAACGCGGTGCTGCTGAGTTCAATTCCGCTCATGCGCGCCGCCATACCCGCAACGGCGGCACCGACACCGGTCCGCACCCCAAAACCCCCGTTCGGCCGAGCCCACCCTGGCCGCCACCGGAAGCGGGGGTGAAGAGGGCAGTGTGCCGACGAGGATCCTGCTCGAAAGCCGCCCTGGTGCGGGCAGGACGACCGCCCTCCGTCGGCTGGCCCCGCTCCTGCCCACCCACGCCGCCACCGGCTTCACCACCCGATTCGGCGCCCGCCCGTCGCTAGTGCCGCGACCGGCAAGGTTTGCCCCGTCGCGGCCCTGGATCAGGGATGGAACGCACTGTGGGCGTGGCCATTGATCCCGGGTGGATGCACACAGCGCTTCGCACCGTGCTGATACTTCAAGGCCTCAGCGGCAGTCGAGCAAGCCCGCGTTGCTCTTGGCGTCGAGTATCCGCCGCACGCTGTCGTTGACCTTGGCCCGGAACGAAGCGTCCTGTCGCATCCGGGTCTGGATGGCCTGTGTCATCGCGGGTACGATGCTCGGCCGCACCGTGAGGATCATGTCTCCGCCGGCCGCGATGAAGTTCACGGCCCGCTGGGCAGGGCTGAAGGACCGTACCGCGACCGCGTTCCCGAGGTCATCCGAGATGACCACTCCCTTGAAGCCGAGTTGGCTGCGCAGCAGGTGATCGATGACCGTCGGTGAGAAGGCCGCCAGGTGCTTGGGGTCGATCTTGGTGTAGGTGGCCGACGAGACCATCACGAAAGGTGACCCGGCCCGGATCCCGGCCCGGAACGGCGTGAGGCTGGAACTGCCGGTGGTCGTCACCGAGTCCACGACGTTGGCGGTGGTGTCGGTGTTGCCGATCACCTGGCCCAGCCCGGGAAAGTGCTTGAGCGTGGTCATCACGCCCGACTGCGCGAAGCCGGCGGCGAAGGCGCCGGTGTGGGAGGTCACGGTGTCCGCGGTATGGCCGTACTCGCGCTGGAAGGAACCGATGGGGATGTTGCGGGTCCCCAGAGCGGCCGGGACCACGTCGGCGACCGGTGCCAGATTCAGGTTGACCCCAGCAGCCTTGAGCTGCTTGGCCCATCCGGCGGCCTGGGTACGCAGCGTCGCGGTCGGCCAGCTGCCCTGGGTCAGGCCGCTGGGCATGGCCGAGAAGCCGGGGCCGTTGAGCACCTGCACCCGGCCGCCCTCCTGATCGGTCGCGACCAGGAGGCCGACCCGCCGGTCGGCAACCCGATCCGCTTGGCCTCGGAAACCGTCGACGAGCTTTCTGGTCGCCGTCGTACCGGCGGTGCTGCGGCCGGTCAGCATGACTGACCCCACATGGTTGTCGCGCAGAGTGCGCAGCTGAGCTTGATCGGGGTGGGCCGCGGAGATTCCCCCCATGAAAAGCTGTCCGACCCGTTGAGCAGTGGTCATGCCGGACAGGTATCGGTCGGTGCAGGTGGCGGCAGGTGCCGACGGGGCAGTACTCGCGGTGGCCGGGGCAGCATCACTGCTGGTACGGCTCGGCAGTGCACTGGCGGCACCCGGGTCTCGTGTGCCATGGCTGGCAGCGAGGGATCGGGGGGAGTCGGCTATTGCCCCGGGCGGGACCGATGCACCGAAGCCTGTGACGGCGAGCGCCAGAGTGACCAGCGGGGCCCCGGTGCGCAGGGCTGTGCAGCGGCGGCTCCTGGGCCGCTGCCGGACGCGTATTGTCATGCTTCTTCTCCCGGCCTCGACGAGCCGGGACCACCGCGCGCTGCGTAGCCACTTCCGTCACGGCGAGCCCGGCTTGCTGCGTTCATCACACCGTACGTTATTGGGTATTTGTTTGCCCCTTGGCAGGTGTGGGGGATCTACGGCGGACCAGTGTGACGATCCAGCCCCCCAGACAGCTGCACCTCGTCGCCGGCTGCGTAGGCGACCGAGTGAGCCGCCGAGGTGTCCGCACGGCAAGGAAAGCTGCCGGCGTCCGGTGCCGCCCCGGTCAGCCCGACTTCGGCGCCTTCTGGGCGTCAAAGGCGAAGAGAGTGTTCTTGGCCGCGGCCACGATCACCGCACGCCCCGCAACGGTCACGCGCGGGCTTGCGCCCTGCTCGCCCGTCAAACCATCGGCCTGCGGGTCTGTTGTCCACAGGGGTTTGCCATCGTACGGCGACAGCGCGACCAACCGGCCGGTGGCCGAACTGAAATACAGCGCGTCGGCTCCCGCAACGGGACCCGACGCACCCTCCACGCCAGTCTGCCGCGACCACTTGTTCCGGCCGGTCGCGGGGTCGAGCGCGGTGACGAGACCGGTCTGCCCGCTCACGTAGACGGTGCCGTCCGCCATGCCGGGCGTCCCCGCGTATGTCTTGGCCAGTCGGGAGTACGTGACCTTCCGCGACGCCGGGTCGACCCGCGCCACCCCGTCGTAGCCGGCCAGCGCCGTTCCCTCCATGTGTACTTGAAGGAATACGAGCCTGCCGTCGGCGACGCCCATCGGTACGGCGGGGCCGTTGACCGCGATGGGCCCGCCCAGTGCCCCCGAGGCGCGGTCGACCGTGTACAGGGTGGGGTGGCGCACCTCTGAGAGCCTGTCGGGTGGCCGGTTGATTACGCTGCGATGTAGTCCTCGACGGTGTCGGCTCGTGCGGTCTTGCGGTGGGATTCATGGCTCCACCGCAAGGACTGCCCGGCAAGCCGGACGAGCATCAAGCGGATCATCGCCACCTTGATCATGGCCTCGGAGGTCGCGGTCAGCCGTTCGTAGTCACGGGCCAGCCGACGGTTTCGGACCAGCCAGCCGAAACTTCGCTCCACCACCCAGCGGCGGGGCAGGACCTTGAAGCCCTTGACGTCGTCGGTCCGCTTCACGATCTCGACAACGATGTTCAACGCATCCCGGGCCCATGAAAGAAGCTTGGAATCAACGGAGTTGGCGTATCCGCCGTCGGCCCACACGAGACTGACCGTGCGGAATCCCTTCGCGAGACGGGCCAGGACGATGCGGCCTCCGGCCCGGTCCTGCACGGACGCGGAGGTGACCGCGACGACCAGCAGCAGGCCCATCGTGTCCACGATCACGTGTCTCTTTCGCCCTGTCGTTCGCTTGCCCGCATCGAACCCACGTGCCTCGCCGCCCTCGCTGGTCTTGATCGACTGGGCGTCGATCACGGCGGCCGACGGCTCGGGATCGCGTCCGGCCCCGACCCGGACCTGGCGGCGGAGCTCGTCGTGGACGCGGTCCCAGGTGCCGTCCCGGCGCCACTTGGTGAACCAGCGGTGGGCCGCGTCCCAGGGCATCA
>NZ_JBFBCG010000022.1:0-100951 GCF_040683105.1 Streptomyces sp. NPDC051020
TTGTAGAGCGAGCAGTGATCGGCCAGCATCTCGCCGAGCGCGATCCGCTGGCCCGTGGTGGGCCGCATGAGGAACTTGTACGCACGGATCATCCACCCCCCCCCAACGGTCAGTCCGGTCAACATAGCTGACGCCACTGACAACGCAGAACACTCCGGCGCTCCGCGCCTCCGCGCCTCCGCGCCAAGGATCGCATTCCCGCCCGGCCTGAAGGCCGAGATTCCCTGCGAAGATCAGGGATGGTCTCCGACAAGACGAAGCGGGACGCGAGTTCCGCCTGGACGCGCTCGTACCGGACGCTCAGCGGTACCCAGAAGGTCGAGCGGGTGGACCGCCCGGTGCGCTGAAGGGTCTGGTTTCGGCCAGCGCGGGCTATGTTGACGGTGCATGACGTCGCTACGGCGGGTGGCGTGTTCCCTGGATCCAATGGGGACACACCGCCCGTCGGCGTAACGCGCGACGTTACGTCCGTGTCTCAAACACTGGAACGGACAGAATTACTTCTTCCCGTTTCCCCGATTTGCCCCATGAGTGATTGGGCCTGATCAGCGCTCCTCAAGGTGTGACATGCGCACGTAACCTCCCGGCGGCGGGTGAGGAAATCCCTCATCCACGCTTCAGCGAGGAGTACTCGTGCGCACTCTTGCCCGTATATCGCCGCGTATACGTCACCGTGCGATCGGCATCGCCGTCCTGGCCGGAACCCTGGCCCTGGCACCGCTCTCCGCTCCCTCCGGCGCGGCCGCCGCCAAGGTGTCCACCGCCTCCGCCTCGGCGGAGAAGTGCGCGAGCACCGACGCCACCGCGCGCCAGGCCCGTCCTTCGGGCACCAAGCACGCCTCCGACCCCAACGAACTCACCGCGGCCCAGGCCAAGGCCATGGACACGCAGCTCAAGGCGAGACTCGCGGACCGCCGGGCCAGCGGCGCCACGCTCGCCGCCGGAGCGACCATCCCGGTCTACTTCCACGTCATCCACTCCGGCGCCACCGGCAAGCTCACCGCCGGCGACATCAGCAGCCAGATGAGCGTGCTGAACGCGGCGTACGGCGGCCAGGGCACGGGCAACACCAACTCCGGCTTCCAGTTCTCGCTGGCCGGCACCGACTACACGGACAACGCCACCTGGTACAACCTCTCCTCGGGCTCTACCGCCGAGAAGGACATGAAGACCGCGCTGCGCAAGGGCGGCAAGAACGCGCTCAACGTCTACACCGCCAACCTCGGCGGCGGGCTGCTCGGCTGGGCGACCTTCCCCAGCTCGTACAAATCCAGCCCGAACATGGACGGCGTGGTCATCCTCGACACCTCGCTGCCGGGCGGCTCGACCACCAACTACAACCAGGGCGACACCGCCACCCACGAGGTCGGCCACTGGATGGGGCTCTACCACACGTTCCAGGGCGGCTGTAACGGCAACGGCGACTACGTCTCCGACACGCCGGCCGAGCAGAGCCCCGCGTTCGCGTGCCCGACCGGGCGCGACACCTGCACCAACAAGACCGGGGTCGACCCGATCCACAACTTCATGGACTACACCTACGACTCGTGCATGTACCAGTTCACCGCGGGCCAGGTGCAGCGGATGAGCGACAGCTGGACCGCCTACCGCGCCTGATCCCGGCGTACGGACGAGAGGCCCCGCACACCGTCGTGGTGTGCGGGGCTCCGGCCGTCTACAGAGTGGCGAGGAAGCCGAGGGCGACCTTCCACGTCAGATCGGCCGACGCCGCGTCGTAGTCCGGCAGGTCCGGGTCCGTGAAGAGGTGGCCCGCACCGGGGTACCGGTAGATCTCCACATCGGCGCCGGTCCGCTGCATCTGCAGATACCAGGAGTTCAGCCAGTCGCCCGTCTCGAACGGGTCGGGGTCGGCGACATGGAGCTGTACGGGCAGCTCGTCGACCTCCGCGTTCTCCGCGATGTCCGACGTGCCGTGGAGGAGCAGCAGCCCGCGCGCCTTCTCGTCACCGAGTGCCAGGGTCTGAGCGGTGGCGGCGCCGAGGGAGAAGCCGGCGTAGACGAGACCGCGCTCGGAATAGGGGGCTGCGGCCAGCACGGCGCGCTTGAGCAACTCGTCCTTGCCCAGCTCGTCCTTGAAGGCCATGCCTTCCTCGACGGTCTCGAACGTGTGCCCGTCGAAGAGATCGGGCACGTGCACCTCGTGTCCTGCGCCGCGCAGCCGGGCGGCAGCCGCGTGCACCGCGGGGCGCAGACCGTACGTCGAGTGGAAAAGCATGATGTTCATGGGAGTCATGGTGCCAGCTGCGGTCGATGGCATGGCGAACGACGGGACGGAGAACATACTGCGTCCGCCGGTCACGGCCGGTGGCGGAGGCGGCACCCCGGACCGGACGCGGCTGAGGGACACGGGCCCGGAGCACCGGCCGGAAGCACAGGCCGCGGGGGCGCCCGGGTCAGCGCAGGCTGCGTACGTCCAGCTGCCGCAGCACCCGGTCGACCACCTCCGGATCCGTCCCCGACTCACTGCGCGCGGACAGCACCGCGTGCCGGGCGGCGGACATCATCTCGCGCTGCACCCGGTTGACCGCCCGCAACCGCTCGGCGCGCTTCGCGTACGCCTCCCGCCGGTCCTCGTCGACCATGTCGGGGCTGATCCGCGCCCCCACGTCGTGCGCCATCCTGTGCAGCCGCTCCACAACCTCCTCCGTGAACTCCTCGACCTCCTGGATCTCCTGGAGCCGGTGCCTCGCAGCCTTCGCGGCACGGAACGCGAGGTCCCGTTCCAGCGCGGCCTCCGCGTCCGCGTCGGCGCGGACGCGGAGCTTGCGTACCAGCCACGGCAGGGTGAGCCCCTGGACGACCAGGGTCGCCATGATCACGACGAAGGCGATGAAGACGATCTCGTCGCGGCCGGGGAACGGTTTCCCGTCGTCCGTCTCCAGCGGGATCGCGAGGGCCAGCGCGACGGAGGCCACCCCGCGCATCCCGGCCCACCACATCACGACGGTCTCGCGCCAGCTGGTGGGGATCTCCTCGCTGTAGTCCCGGCGAGTGTGCAGCCGCTTGGCCAGCCAGGTGGCGGGCAGCAGCCACAGCAGCCGTACGCCGACGACGACCACGACCACCACCAGGCCCCAGCCGACCATCTCCCAGGCGCGCCCGTGCGACGTGCCGAAGACGTTGTGCAGTTCGAGACCGATCAGACCGAAGGCGACGCCGGTGACGAGAGTGTCGACGATCTCCCAGAAGCTGCGGCCGGCGAGCCGGCCCAGCACGTCGTCCGCGTCGGCGGTGTGCTCGGCGAGGAACAGCGCGGTGGTGAGCACGGCGAGCACGCCCGACCCCATGAGCTCCTCCGCGAGCACATAGCTCACGAACGGCACCAGCAGCGTCAGCCCGACCTGGAGCGTCGCATCGCCGAGCAGACCCATGAGTTTGATGGTCAGCCAGCCCACCGCGAGACCGACCGCCACGGCGACCACGGCGGAGAGGATCAGCAGCCCGAAGGCCTCCGGCAGCGAGAAGGTGCCACTCACCGCGGCGGCGATCGCCACGTGGTAGAGCACGATCGCGGTCACGTCGTTGAACAGTCCCTCGCCCTCCAGGATGGAGACGAGCCTGCGCGGCAGCCCGAGCGATCCCGCGACGGCGGTCGCTGCGACCGGGTCGGGCGGGGCGACGAGCGCGCCGAGGGCCACGGCGGCGGCGAGGGGCAGGCCGGGGACGATCGCGTTGGCGACGGCGGCGACGGCTGCCGTCGTCACAAAGACCAGTGCCACGGCCAGCAGGAAGATCGGTCGTTTATTGGCGGCGAACTGCCGCCAGGAGGTGCGCTGCACGGAGGCGTAGAGCAGCGGCGGCAGCAGCGCGGGAAGAATGATCTCCGGCGGGATGTTCACATTCGGTACGAAGCTGAGGAACGCCATGCCGACTCCGGCGAGCGTCATCAGCACCGGTGCGGGCAACCCGAGACGTTCCCCCAGTGGCACCGTGACCACGGCTCCGAGCAACAGCAGGAGAAGCAGTGCCAGTTGGTCCACGTTGTGCCTTCCGGAGCGTGTCGAGCGGAACCCGGTGGTCGGTCGATCAGTGGCTCCAGCGTGCCACGCAATGCCCGCAAAGCGGACAACACCCCCTCCCTCTCGCCTTCTTGACCATCCGGCGCACCACCGACCCTGAAGTTCTCGATCACGGGCCGCATCGACGTACGGGACGGGCACGGGCGCCCGCTGCACCGGCGGGACTCCGGTCCCGGCCGGATCTGAGAGGCCGCGCGGCGGCACGGCGGTGATCACTCCGCACGACGCGTAGCCCGGGGCGGGTCCGCGCGACGTGCCGTCGAACGAGACCTGGACGCGCCGAGGTCTGCCGGGCGGGCGGAGACGTGCGCGAGGGTGTCGTTCAGGTCCGCACGACCGGAGCGGCGCCCGGTGTGGTCTACAGGCTGCGGCGCATCGCCCGGTGGGGGATCCCCGCATCCGGGAACTCGGGGCCGTACGCCACGTACCCGAGCCGCTCGTAGAAGCCGAGCGCATGGGTCTGGGCATGCAGGTCCACAGCGGCCAGACCGAGACCCCGGGCCTCTTCCTCGATGGCCCGGACCAGCGCCGCGCCGACCCCGAGACCGCGCGCCCGGCTGGTCACCGCGAGCCGTCCGAGCGAGCCGACGGTGAGGTCGCCACCGATCTTGGCGGCCACGCCCACACCGTGCAGCAACCGTCCCGTGCCGAGCGGCGCACCGTCCGCCGCGACGGCGATCACATGCAGCGCGTCCGCGTCGTAGGAGTCGTACTCGATCTCCTCGGGTACGTTCTGCTCGCCGACGAAGACCTCCTTGCGGACCTGGAAGCAGGCCGCGAGGTCGCTCTCGTCGACGGCTGTGCGCGTGGTGTACGGGGCCGGGGTTCCGGTGGTCACTGACTCTCCGCCGCAATCCTGTCGAGGGCCTGCTGCAGATCATCCGGGTAGCTGCTGGCGAACTCCACCCAGCTGCCGTCCGACGGGTGCTCGAAGCCGAGCCGGACCGCGTGCAGCCACTGCCGTGTCAGCCCGAGGCGCTTGGCCACCGTCGGGTCGGCGCCGTACGTCAGGTCACCGACGCAGGGGTGGCGGTGGGCGGACATGTGCACCCGGATCTGGTGCGTACGGCCCGTCTCCAGCTTGATGTCGAGGAGGCTCGCGGACCGGTACGCCTCGATCAGGTCGTAGTGCGTCACGGAGGGCTTGCCCTCGGCCGTCACCGCCCACTTGTAGTCGTGCGTCGGATGGCGCCCGATGGGGGCGTCGATGGTGCCGCTCATCGGGTCCGGGTGGCCCTGAACCAGCGCGTGGTACTTCTTCTCGACGACCCGGTCGCGGAACTGGCCCTTCAGCAGCGTGTAGGCCCGCTCGGACTTGGCGACGACCATCAGGCCCGAGGTGCCGACGTCAAGGCGATGGACAATGCCCTGGCGCTCGGCGGCGCCCGAGGTCGAGATCCGGTAACCGGCCGCGGCGAGACCGCCGATGACCGTCGTGCCGGTCCAGCCGGGACTCGGGTGGGCTGCGACCCCGACCGGCTTCACGATCACGACGATGTCGTCGTCGTCGTGCACGATCTCCATGCCCTCGACGGGCTCGGCGACGATCTGCACCGGAGCGGGTGCCTGCGGCATCTCCACTTCCAGCCAGGCACCGCCCTGGACCCGCTCGGACTTCCCGACCACAGCGCCGTCCACCTGCACCTTCCCGGCAGCGGCCAGCTCGGCGGCCTTGGTGCGGGAGAAGCCGAGCATGCGGGAAATGGCGGCGTCGACACGCTCGCCTTCCAGACCGTCGGGAACGGGCAGGGTGCGGACCTCGGGATACGTACTCACCAGTCGAGTATGCCTTGCCGCCGCTAGTCCTTGTGCACAGTGCCGTCGGGGTCCAGGCCCTTGAAGGAAAGGATCACGATCAGGATGCCACCGCAGACGATGGCGGAGTCCGCGAGATTGAAGACGGCGAAGTGCGCGGGGGCGATGAAGTCCACCACCGCGCCCTTGAAGAGGCCGGGTGAGCGGAAGATCCGGTCGGTGAGGTTGCCGAGCGCACCGCCGAGCAGCAGACCGAGCGCGATCGCCCACGGCAGGCTGTAGAGCTTGCGGGCGAGGCGGGCGATGACCACGATCACCGTCGCCGCGATGACGGTGAAGATCACCGTGAACGCCTCGCCGATACCGAAGGCGGCGCCCGCGTTCCGGATCGCGTCGAAGCGCAGCCACTCGCCGAAGATCTCGATCGGCTGCTGGTGCTCCAGCTTCGCGACCACGATCATCTTGCTGATCAGGTCGAGCAGGTAGGCGAAGACGGCCACGACGAAGAGCACCATGATCTTCCGCTGGCCCTTGCCGGGGGTCTCGGCCCGGTCCGTGTCCGCGCCCGCGCCCGCGGGCTCACCCCGCACCTCGCTCTCGGGGCCCCCGGTCCCCCCAGCGTCGGGGATGTCCGGCGTACCGATGATGCGCTCCGCCTCTGCCACGTGAGTCCCTCAACCTAGGTTCCTGACCGAAGACGAGAGTACGACACACCTCCTTGAATCAGCCGCGACGCTCCTGCTTCTGTTTGTCCTCGACACAGAGCGTCGCCCGGGGGAACGCCTGCATCCGTGCCTTGCCGATCGGATTGCCGCAGATCTCGCACAGTCCGTAGGTCCCCGTGTCGAGCCGGGCCAGCGCCCGCTCGGTCTGCTCCAGCATCTCCGTGGCGTTGGCAGCGAGCGCCATCTCGTGCTCACGGGTGATGTTCTTCGTGCCGGTGTCCGCCTCGTCGTCACCGGCCCCGTCACCGGAGTCGCGCATCAGCCCGGCGAGCGCCGCACCCGACGCCTCCAGCTCGCTGCGGAGCCGCATGACCTCGCTGGTCAGCTCGGCCCGCGCCTCGGCAACCTCCTCCGGCGTCCAGGGGTCCTCGCCCGGCCGTACGGCCAGATCCCCGGGCGCCGTCGCGGCGGCGACCCGGGCGGGCGGCACCGGCGCCGCGTCCTTCCCGGACGCGCGGGTCCGAGCTGCGCTCTTCTTGGCTACCACCGTGTGGGCTCCCGTCTGCTCGGCGGCCTCGGCCGCCCCCGTGGCCGCCGCAGCGGCCTTCTTCGAAGCCTTCTTGACCGCGTTCTTCCTCGCCGCGGCCTTCGTGCCAGGTGCCGCGCGGCCGCCGGTGTCACCGTCGGCCGTCCGCTCTCCGTCCGCCTCGTGCGCGGCCGTCTTCCGCGCCGCGGACTTCTTCGCCGCGGTCTTCCTCACCGCAGCCTTTCTCGCCGCGGTCTTCTTCGCCGCGGCCTTCACCGGAACCGGCGCCAGGACGGTCTCCGTGCCCGTGTCTCCGTTCGTCTCCTCGGCCGCCGCACCCGTGGATCTCGCTGACGCCGACTTCTGTACGGCGGTCTTCTTCGCCACCATGGCCGCGGCCCCTTCACATATTGTGATCTTGCACGCGAATCGTGCTGGGACGATAAATCGACCCCAGCCCCGCGGCAACGGGGCACGCCGCCGAATCGCCTCTCCCCGTGTCGGATCAGCGCGCGCCTGAAACCGTTGTTCCCAGCTCCCCGCCCGGTAATCCGCCCTCCGCTCCCCCGCCGGGACTCCGCCCGCCCGGTCTCGCCATTCGGGTCACGCCCGCCCCCCATGTGCCGGTCGGTCTAAACCGGTCGGCCGTCGCCCGTAAGGGCCCGTACACTGGGGCCAGCGAGAGGCGTGGATGGGACGAGTAGCGTCGTACGCAGCCAGGAGCGACCCGGGGACGGTGGAAGCCCGGGGGCGAGCGCGTCGTGAAGATCACCCGGAGCCGTCGGAAGAACGCCGCGAGGCAAGTAGAACCGGCATCGCGACCCAATGAGGGGGCCACGGGCGCACACCCGGGGCCAAGGAGGGTGGTACCGCGGGAGCCGCACGGTTCTCGTCCCTCCGACGGAAGTGGAAAACGTCCGCCGGAGGAATCTCGCCCATGACATCGCCGCAGTACCGCCAGGTACCCGCCCAGGTCGACCTTCCCGCGCTGGAGCACGCCGTGCTCGACTTCTGGCGCGAGAGCAAGGTCTTCGCCAAGAGCCTCGAACAATCCGAGGGCCGCCCCGAGTGGGTCTTCTACGAGGGCCCGCCGACCGCCAACGGCATGCCCGGCGCCCACCACATCGAGGCCCGCGTCTTCAAGGACGTCTTCCCCCGCTTCCGCACCATGCAGGGCTACCACGTGGGCCGCAAGGCCGGCTGGGACTGCCACGGACTGCCGGTCGAGCTCGCGGTCGAGAAGGAACTGGGCTTCAACGGCAAGAAGGACATCGAGGCGTACGGCATCGCCGAGTTCAATGCCAAGTGCCGCGAGTCCGTCACCCGCCACACCGACGCGTTCACCGCGCTCACGACCCGGATGGGCTACTGGGTCGACCTGGACGACGCGTACCGCACGATGGACCCGTCGTACGTCGACTCCGTCTGGTGGTCCCTCAAGGAGATCTTCAACAAGGACCTGCTGGTCCAGGACCACCGCGTCGCACCGTGGTGTCCGCGCTGCGGCACCGGCCTCTCGGACCACGAGCTGGCCCAGGGGTACGAGACGGTCGTCGACCCCTCGGTCTTCGTACGCTTCCCGCTCACCTCCGGCCCGCTGGCCGGCGAGGCCGCGCTGCTGGTCTGGACGACCACCCCGTGGACCCTGGTCTCCAACACCGCTGTCGCCGCGCACCCCGACGTCACGTACGTCGTCGCGAGCAACGGCGAGGAGAAGCTCGTCGTCGCCCAGCCCCTCCTGGAGAAGGCACTCGGCGAGGGCTGGGAGGTCACCGGCCAGTCCTTCACCGGCCGCGAGATGGAGCGCTGGACGTACGAGCGCCCCTTCGCCCTCGTCGACTTCCCGAGCGACAGCGCCCCGGCGCACTACGTCGTCAACGCCGAGTACGTGACGACCGAGGACGGTACGGGTCTGGTCCACCAGTCCCCCGCCTTCGGTGAGGACGACCTCAAGGTCTGCCGCGCCTACGGCCTGCCGGTCGTGAACCCGGTCCGCCCCGACGGCACCTTCGAGCAGAACCTGCCGCTGGTCGGCGGCCTCTTCTTCAAGAAGGCCGACGAGGCGCTGACCGAGGACCTGGCCGCCCGCGGCAAGCTCTTCCGCCACGTCCCCTACGAGCACAGCTACCCGCACTGCTGGCGCTGCCACACCGCGCTGCTCTACTACGCGCAGCCGTCCTGGTACATCCGTACGACCGCCATCAAGGACCGGCTCCTCGAAGAGAACGAGAAGACCAACTGGTACCCCGACTCGGTCAAGAACGGCCGCTTCGGCGACTGGCTGAACAACAACGTCGACTGGGCGCTGTCCCGCAACCGCTACTGGGGCACCCCGCTGCCGATCTGGCGCTGCGAGGACAACCACCTCACCTGCGTCGGCTCCCGTGCCGAGCTCACCGAGCTCACCGGAACCGACCAGTCGGACCTGGACCCGCACCGTCCGTTCATCGACGCGATCACGTTCACCTGCTCGCACGAGAACTGCCAGCTGGAGGCGTACCGCGTCCCGGAGGTCATCGACGCCTGGTACGACTCGGGCTCGATGCCGTTCGCGCAGTGGGGCTACCCGTACAAGAACAAGGAGCTGTTCGAGAGCCGCTACCCGGCGCAGTTCATCTCCGAGGCGATCGACCAGACCCGCGGCTGGTTCTACACGCTGATGGCCGTCGGCACGCTGGTCTTCGACAAGTCCTCGTACGAGAACGTCGTCTGCCTGGGCCACATCCTCGCCGAGGACGGCCGGAAGATGTCCAAGCACCTGGGCAACATCCTCCAGCCGATCCCGCTCATGGACCAGCACGGCGCGGACGCGGTGCGCTGGTTCATGGCGGCGGGCGGCTCCCCGTGGGCGGCGCGGCGCGTGGGCCACGGCACGATCCAGGAGGTCGTGCGCAAGACCCTCCTCACGTACTGGAACACGGTCGCCTTCCAGGCGCTGTACGCGCGCACGTCGAACTGGGCGCCGTCCGCGGCCGACCCGGCCCCGGCGGACCGCACAGTCCTTGACCGCTGGCTGCTCAGCGAGCTGAACGCGCTGGTGGACCAGGTCACGCAGGCACTGGAGGGGTACGACACCCAGCGCGCCGGCAAACTCCTGTCCGCGTTCGTGGACGACCTGTCCAACTGGTACGTGCGCCGCTCCCGCCGCCGTTTCTGGCAGGGCGACAAGGCGGCGCTGCGCACGCTGCACGAAGTCATCGAGACGGTCACGCGTCTGATGGCCCCGCTGACCCCGTTCATCACCGAGCGGGTCTGGCAGGACCTCGTCGTCCCGGTGACCACGGACTCCCCGGAGTCGGTGCATCTGTCCTCCTGGCCGAAGGCGGACCTGGCCGCGATCGACCCGGCGCTCTCCACGCAGATGGCGTTGGTGCGCCGCCTGGTCGAGCTCGGCCGCGCCACGCGCGCCGAATCGGGCGTCAAGACCCGCCAGCCGCTGTCCCGCGCCCTGGTCGCGGCGTCGGGCTTCGAGTCGCTCTCCGCCGAGCTGCACGCCCAGATCACCGAGGAGCTGAACGTCTCCTCGCTCGCCTCACTCTCCGCGGAAGGCGGCTCGCTGGTCGACACGACGGCGAAGGCGAACTTCCGGGCACTGGGCAAGCGGTTCGGCAAGGGCGTCCAGGCGGTGGCGAAGGCGGTCGCGAACGCCGACGCGGCGGCACTCTCCCTGGCCCTGCGCGAGGGCACGGCGTCGGTCGAGGTCGACGGCGAGACAGTCACCCTCACCCCCGACGAGGTGATCATCACCGAGACGCCGCGCGAGGGCTGGTCGGTGGCGTCCGACTCGGGCGCGACGGTCGCTCTCGACCTGGAGATCACCCCGGAACTGCGGCGTGCGGGCCTGGCCCGTGACGCAATCCGGTTGATCCAGGAGGCCCGCAAGAACAGCGGCCTGGACGTGGCGGACCGCATCGCCGTCCGCTGGACGTCCACGTCGCCCGCGACGATCGAGGCGCTGACCGAGCACGCGCCGCTCATCGCGGACGAGGTGCTGGCGCTGGACTACGCGCAGGGCGAGGCGGACGGGGCGTACGGCACTCCGTTCAAGGACGAGGCGCTGGCGCTGACGTTCCGCCTCCGCAAGACGGAGCAGTAACCCGCACCACGAGAGGCCCGGCCGGACACGTTCCGGCCGGGCCTCTCGCTGTTCCCTCGGCCGTTCCGTCCCGAAGCCGGGAGCCCGCCCCGCCCCCCATACCCAGCCTCGACGGCGTTTGAGGCGCGGGGTCCGGGTCGTAGCGCCCCAGTTCGGGAAGGGACGAGCAGCGGAACAGGCCCGCCGCACGCTCCCCCCCACCCCCGCCCACGGCAAAGGGCCGGGCCCCGGGGAAAACCCCGGGGCCCGGCCCTCAGCCTGCCGACGGCTACGCGCTCAGCGCGCGCAACCCGCTCAGTTGTCGTCCTCGTCGATCAGGAACCCGCGCATCGGCGAGGGCGCCTGCTGCATCGGCTGCGGCGCCTGCGGCCGCACCGGTGCCATCGGCTGAGTCATCGCCGGCGACATCTGCTGCTGACCGCCGTAGGAGGGCCCACCGCCCATGGACGGGTTGCCGCCCATCTGCGGACTGCCGTGACCACCGTGGTTGCTGCCCATGTTGTGACCCATGGCACCCGCACCGGCCGGAGCCAACGAGGGCGACGGCGGCAGCGAAGCGGCCGCCGGAGTCCGCGGCGGGGCCAGCGAGTCGTCGGCCTGGGTTTCCAGCTGACGCAGCTGGCTCTCCAGGTACGACTTCAGCCGGGTCCGGTACTCGCGCTCGAAGCCACGCAGGTCCTCGACCTTGCGCTCCAGCGTCGCGCGGGCCGACTCCAGCGAGCCCATCGCCACGCGGTGCTTCTCCTGCGCGTCCCGCTCGAGCGCGTCCGCCTTGGCACGCGCGTCGCGCTCCAGGCCCTCGGCACGGCTCCGCGCCTCGCCGACGATCTTGTTGGCCTCGGAACGGGCCTCCGCGATCGCCTGGTCGGCGGTCTGCTGCGCGAGCGAGAGGACACGGGCGGCACTGTCGCCACCGGGGCCCTGACCGGGCTGCTGCATCTGCGGCTGCTGCATCTGCTGCATCTGCTGCATCTGCTGCGGCGCGTGACCCATGGGACCGCCCATCGGGCCACCCATGGGACCGCCCTGCATCGGGCCGGGGCCGTGCTGGCCCTGCGGGCCGGGGCCGTGCTGCTGGGGGCCGTGACCACTGGGACCGGCGGGCAGCTGCGGAGCACCACCGGGCAGCTGGGGCGGACCCATCTGCGGGGGCTGCTGCTGGACCGGCGGACCAGATATGGCGGCGGGCACCGGTGCACCGGGACGGTCCTGCGGCTCCGGCTTGCGCATACCCTGCTGCTGCTGGTTCTGCGCAGCGGCACGCGTGGCGGCGGCCAGCTTGGCGCGCAGGTCCTCGTTCTCACGGAGCAGGCGGGTCAGCTCGGACTCGACCTCGTCGAGGAAGGCATCGACCTCGTCCTCGTCATAGCCTTCTCGGAGGCGGACGGTCGTGAACTGCTTGTTCCGCACGTCCTCGGGGGTCAGCGGCATCTCTTCTTCACCTCTACGTAGTCGTCGGCAGTCGGCAAGACCGTATCGCTCACAGCCTGGTCACGATCGAGATCAGGATGTAAACGATGATCATCAGAACGAAGAAGGACAGGTCGAGTGCCACGCCCCCGAGACGCAGCGGCGGAATGAACCGCCGCAGAAGCTTGAGCGGTGGATCGGTGACAGTGTAGGTGGCCTCGAGAAGCACCACCATCGGCTTGCCTGGCTGCCATGAACGTGCGAACTGGAAGACGTAGTCCATGACCAGCCGGAAGATCAGCACGATGAGGAAACACATCAGCGCGATATAGACAACCTGCAGTGCGACGCCCATTTCGCGCTTCCCTCTCCCCTGGCTCTCGTAGCTCCGGCCGTGCGGCCGGGTCGTTCCCGGTGTCGTGTTCTCAGCTCTGGTTGAAGAATCCGCCCTCAGCGATGCGGGCCTTGTCCTCCGCCGTGACATCGACGTTAGCAGGCGACAACAGGAACACCTTCTGCGTCACCCGTTCAATGCTCCCATGGAGCCCGAAGACGAGTCCTGCGGCAAAGTCGACAAGTCGCTTCGCGTCCGTATCATCCATCTCCGTGAGATTCATGATCACCGGAGTGCCCTCACGGAAGTGTTCCCCGATGGTACGGGCCTCGTTGTAGGTCCGGGGGTGCAACGTGGTGATGCGGTAGGGCTCCCGCTCGGACACAACCTTGGGCATGATCACCGGTGCGTTCTTCTCCATGTTCGGGCGTTCAGGTGTGATGGATGCCACGGGTGCAATCCGGGCGGGTCGCACGCTCTCCGCCGGGATCTGAACCGGCTCCCGCTGTGCGGGCGGCTGCACCACTCGTACCGGTTCATCCCGCTCACGGTCCCGCTCCGCCTGATGCGCGGGTTGGTGCCTCCGCCGGTCGCGCTCCGGCTCCGGCTCGGGTTCGAATTCGTCGTCGGGGTCGAACCCCGGACCGTCGTACCCATCGTCCTCCACGAGGCCGAGGTAGACCGCCATCTTGCGCATCGCGCCGGCCATGCTCTGAGTCCTCCGCTCTGTGGTGGATCGGCATCTGTCACCAAGTGCCCGCGATCCACTCAGGCCTGCCCGCCATCGGCGGGAATGACCATATTTTCTGCTGTGGTCCGACTTGCTTGGCGACGTTACCGGAGCCCGGGTCGGACTCCGAGTACCGCAGTACCGACGCGTACATGTGTCGCTCCGGCCGCAATCGCTTCCTCGAGGTCCGCGCTCATTCCTGCAGAGACCATGTTCGCAGCCGGATGGCTCCCGCGCAGGCGGGATGCGAATTCCATCAGCCGGTCGAATGCCGCCCGTTGCCGTCCCGCGTACGGCCCGGAGAGCGGGGCCACGGTCATCAGGCCGTCGAGCCGGAGTCCCGGCGCCGCTTCCACCGCAGCGGCCAACTCCTCGATCCCGTCCGGCGCGACGCCGCCCCGGGCCCCGCGCTCGCCGCTCTCAGCGTCGAGTGCGACCTGGATGAGGCAGCCGAGTTCGCGCCCCTCGCGCACCGCGGCGGCCGAGAGGGCCGTGACCAACTTTGCCCGGTCCACGGACTGCACAACACCGGCATAACTCGCAACAGAACGAACCTTATTCGTCTGCAGTTGTCCGACAAAGTGCCATGTGAGCGACAGATCCGCACAAGCGGCCGCCTTGGGTGCGGCGTCCTGGTCACGATTCTCCGCGACATGACGCACGCCGAGTTCATACAGGATCCGCACATCGCTCGCGGGGTAGGTCTTCGTGACCACGATGAGGGTCACTTCTTCCCTTTTGCGACCGGCGGCGATACAGGCGGAAGCAATGCGTTCCTCCACCTGCGCCAGATTCTCGGCGAGTTGAGTCCTACGATCCGTCATGCCCTATCAGTCCAACCAGACATATCCGGCGAGCCGCCCGGTGGTGCGGTCGCGGCGGTACGAGAAGTGGTCGCCCGATTCGAGGGTGCAGACCGGCGAGGTGTGCCGGTCTCGCACCCCCAGGGCCACGAGTTGGGCGTGGACTCCCGCGGTGACGTCCACGGCCGGTGTCCCCCAGCTCGTCTCGGACCACGATGCGGGAACGGCTTCGGCGACATCGGACCGCATCTCCGCCGGAACTTCGTAACACCGTCCGCAGACGGCCGGTCCGGTGTGCGCGGTGATCCGGGAGGTGTCCGCGCCGAGCCCGACCATGGCCTCGACGACGGCGGGGACGACTCCGGCGACCAGGCCGGGGCGGCCCGCGTGTGCCGCCGCCGCGATTCCGGCGACCGGGTCCGCGAGAAGTACGGGGGTGCAGTCTGCCGTGAGAACGGCGAGTGGGAGTCCGCGTCGCGCGGTCACCACCGCGTCCACCGCGGGGACCTGCGCGCTCTCTCCCCAGGGTCCGTCGACGATGGCCACGTCCCGCCCGTGCACCTGGTTCATCCAGACGACCTGTGCCGGATCGAGACCGAGACCCCGGGCGGCCGCCTCCCGGTTGGCGAGAACGGCTGCGGGTTCGTCGCCGACCGCGCCGCCGAGGTTGAGTTCCCCGTACGGAGCGGCGCTCACCCCGCCCCACCTGTCGGTGAAGGCGAAGTGAGCGCGATACCCCGATGACTCCGGGGTCACTGCGTGGTGCTGAGTTATCACTTCAAGAAGTCCGGGACATCCAGCTCTTCGGCCTGGGAGTCCTGGTAGGGGCGGGCCGGCGGGACGTGCGGCGTCGAGACCGGCGACATCGGGGTCTCCTTCGCCACCGGTACGGATTCGGCCGGGGCCTGGAGCTCCTCGCGCGGCGTGACGGAACCGAGCCCACCCGTCTGGCGCACCGGCTCGGCGGCCCGCACCGGCGGCGCCGGCTCCTCTCGCTTCCCGGCACCCGCACCCAGGACGTTCTCGCGACGGGCGGGCGGCTGCCCGCCGTCGAAGCCCGCTGCGATCACGGTGACCCGGACCTCGTCTCCCAGGGCGTCGTCGATGACCGCACCGAAGATGATGTTCGCCTCGGGGTGTGCCGCCTCGCTCACCAGCTGGGCCGCCTCGTTGATCTCGAAGAGGCCGAGGTCGCTGCCGCCGGAGATGGAGAGCAGGACACCGCGGGCGCCGTCGATGGACGCTTCCAGAAGCGGCGAGGAGATCGCCATCTCCGCGGCGGCCACCGCGCGGTCGTCGCCGCGGGCCGAGCCGATGCCCATGAGCGCGGATCCGGCCTCGGACATGACCGACTTGACGTCGGCGAAGTCGAGGTTGATCAGACCCGGGGTGGTGATGAGGTCGGTGATGCCCTGGACACCCGAGAGCAGTACCTGGTCTGCCGACTTGAACGCGTCGAGCACGCTGACCTGGCGGTCCGAGATGGACAGCAGTCGGTCGTTGGGAATGACGATGAGGGTGTCGACCTCTTCGCGGAGCTCGGCGATGCCGTCCTCCGCCTGGTTCGCGCGACGCCGGCCCTCGAAGGTGAACGGGCGGGTGACCACGCCGATCGTCAGGGCGCCGAGCGAGCGCGCGATGTTGGCGACGACGGGTGCGCCGCCGGTGCCGGTGCCGCCGCCTTCTCCGGCGGTGACGAAGACCATGTCGGCCCCCTTGAGGACCTCCTCGATCTCCTCACGGTGGTCCTCTGCCGCCTTGCGACCGACGGCCGGGTTCGCCCCGGCGCCGAGGCCACGGGTGAGTTCACGGCCGACGTCGAGCTTGACGTCGGCGTCGCTCATCAACAGTGCTTGCGCATCAGTGTTGATCGCGATGAACTCGACGCCCTTGAGACCGACCTCGATCATTCGGTTGATGGCATTGACACCACCGCCGCCGACACCGATGACCTTGATGACTGCGAGGTAGTTCTGCGGTGCTGCCACGTCGAAGGCCTCTCGCCTCGATTTACGTGTCGTCGCTTCGCGGTAGTCCCGCCGCGACGACGGATGCCGATTGGGACGGTCCGACGCCGACCCAAACCCTAACGTTGAAGTTTAGGGTTACCAGTGTGTCTGCTTCTTGGACTCTTCCGAACAGGACACTAAGTCGACAAGTGGCGCGCGTTCAACGAACACGCCGAACCTCCCGTTTTTCTTTTCACCCTATGTGATCACCCGTAGCGCTGACCAACCAGGGTGCTGGCCAGGCCAAATGTGCGTCAACCACCCGAGACTGCGGGAGCGGTGGGTGCACTCACGTCGAAGTGTCCCGCTTTGGGAGCCGCTTTCATGAGAGCGGTGAGAACTCTTGCCTTCACCGCCCCCTCCTCGCTGCTGCCCCAGACCACCGTACGGCCGCCGGTCAGTTGCAGGGAGATCGAGTCGTACGAGGTGACCCGTACGACCTGGGTGTCCTTGGCGACTGCGCGGGGAAGTCCGCCCGCGACCCGGACCGCTTCCCGCACCAGCCGGCCACTGCCGAAGCGGCGCAGGCTGGCTGACTGATCGGGCGTCAATTCCAGCAGCGGTACGCGCCCGGGCGCTTTGTCCACCGTGGCGAAGCGGACACCTTTTGCGTCCACTTCAATGAACTTTGCGCCCTTTTTCACCAACAGGACCGGCTGCCGTTCGGTCACTTTAAGTCCGATTTCGTGCGGCCATGACCGTACGACATCCACCGAGTCGATACGAGGCAACTTCTGGCGCAACCGGGCGGCCATGGCGTCCGTGTCCACCGAGATCAGCGGGGCGCCGATCGGCACCGCCGCGGCGGACTCCACTTCCGCGGGAGTCAGCACGTCGACACCGGTGGTCCTGACCTGTTCCGCCCGGAACCAGGACGATCCGTAGAGCGCCCAGACGACGCCCGAGGCGAGCAGCAGGACGGCGACGGCGATCACGAGCAGCAGTCTGCGGCTGGGCCGTCTGCGCCCGGTGGGGCGCGGCGGGCGGGCCGGGTTGCCCGTCCGCTGCCCTGCACCGCGCTGGGCGGTCGTCGGTCCGGCCACGCTCGCTCCTTATGCCGAGCCCAGGGGCACCGCCCCCGGACCCGCCCGCCTCACGCGTTGCGGCGTGCGGCAATCGCCTCGTACACCATGCCGACGAGCAGATCGTCGGCGTCCCGGCGGCCGAACTCGGCGGCGGCGCGGGACATCTCGAACAACCGGTGCGGATCCGCAAGCACCGGCAGGACGTTGCCCTGCACCCACTCGGGGGTGAGCGCCGCGTCGTCCACCAGCAGACCGCCGCCGGCGTTGACCACCGGCTGGGCGTTGAGCCGCTGTTCGCCGTTGCCGATGGGCAGCGGGACGTAGGCGGCGGGGAGCCCGACGGCGGAGAGTTCGGCGACGGTCATCGCGCCCGCGCGGCAGAGCATCATGTCGGCAGCGGCGTACGCGAGATCCATCCGGTCCACGTACGGTACCGGGATGTAGGGCGGCATCCCGGGCATGTTGTCGATGCGCGGCAATTCGTTCTTCGGACCGACCACATGCAGGATCTGGATCCCGGAACGCTGCAGCAGCGGGGCGACCCGCTGGACCACCTCGTTGAGATGGCGGGCGCCCTGCGAGCCGCCGGAGACCAGCAGCGTGGGCAGGTTGGGGTCGAGAGCGAAGGAGGCGCGCGCCTCCGGGCGGACCCGGGCCCGGTCCAGGGTGGCAATGGTGCGGCGCAGCGGGATGCCGATGTAGCGGGCACCGCGCAGCTTGCTGTCAGGGGTGGAGACGGCGACCCCGTGCGCGTACCGCGAACCGATCTTGTTGGCCAGCCCCGGCCGCGCGTTGGCCTCGTGGACCACGATCGGCACCCCGGCCCGCTTGGCGGCGAGGTAGCCGGGCAGGGCGACATAGCCGCCGAAGCCGACCACGCAGTCCGCCTTGGTGCGTTCCAGGACCTGCTCGGCGGCCTTGATGGTGCCGCGCAGCCGTCCCGGGACGGTGATCAGTTCGGGGGTGGGTTTGCGGGGCAGCGGCACGGCCGGGATCAGCGCCAGTTCGTACCCCCGCTCGGGTACGAGCCTGGTCTCGAGTCCGCGCTCCGTGCCGAGGGCAGTGATTCCCACGCTCGGGTCCTGCCTGCGCAGGGCATCCGCGAGGGCAAGCGCGGGCTCGATGTGGCCGGCGGTCCCCCCACCGGCGAGTACGACATGCACCGAAATTCACCGCTCTCCGGACGGACGCTTCTTGCCGCGCCGTCTCATCGTCTTCCATCTCACCCCAGGCCTCCGCATGGCCAGGGCCGCCTTCGCAGCGGGCTCCTCACGCGCGAACGCGATCAGGAGCCCCACCGCGAACATGGTCGGCAGCAGGGCCGATCCCCCGTAGGAGAACAGCGGGAGCGGGACCCCGGCGATCGGCAGCAGGCCGAGCACCGCACCGATGTTGATCACGGCCTGAACCGTGATCCAGGTGGTCACACCTCCCGCGGCGTACCTCACGAAGGGGTCCTCCGTGCGTCCGGCCACGCGGATACCCGCATAGCCTAGAGCCGCGAAGAGGGCGAGCACCGACAGCGTCCCCGCCAACCCCAGTTCCTCCCCGGTGATGGCGAAGATGAAGTCGGTGTGCGGTTCAGGCAGTTGGCCCCATTTTTCCACACTTGCACCCAGCCCGGATCCGAACCATCCACCGGATGCCAGAGCATAGATGCCATGCACGGCCTGCCAGCACGAGCCGTCGGGTCCGGGTTCGCTCACGCCCATGCAACTGAGCCGGGACATCCGGTTCGGACTGGTCTTGATCAGCAGGAAGGCCAGCGCGCCCGCGACGGCGAGCACCCCGCCGAACAGCCGGGTGGGCGCCCCCGCCAGCCAGAGCAGGCCGAACAGGATTGCGGTGAGAATGATCGCAGTTCCCATGTCGCCGCCGAGCATGATCAGCCCGAGGAGCATGAAGGCGACCGGGACGAGCGGCACCAGCATGTGTTTCCACTGCGTCAGCAGCCGCTTGTCCTGTTTGCGGGCGAGCAGGTCGGCGCCCCAGAGGATCAGGGCGAGCTTGCCGAACTCACTGGGCTGGAGCTGGAAGGGGCCGCCCAGGTAGAGCCAGTTCTGGTTACCGTTGACCGACATCCCTATCCCCGGCACCTGGACCAGCACCATCAGGAAGACCGTACCCATGAGCAGCGGGTAGGCGAGCGCCCGGTGGAGCTTGACGGGCATCCGGGAAGCCGCGATCAGCAGTCCGGAGCCGATGAGGGCGGCGAGGAACTGCTTGCGGAAGAAGTACGTGCCGGGCTTCGACAGCTCGAGCGCCTTGATTATCGAGGCGGAGTAGACCATCACCAGCCCGAGCACGGTGATCAGCAGCCCGGCGCCGAGGATCAGGTAGTACGCGGTCAGCGGGCGGTCCCAGGCACGGCGTACCTGCTCGTACAGCCGCCGCACACCGCCGCGGCGGGGGACGCGGGCGCCGGAGCCGCTGCGGCCCCTGGAGCGCGGTACGACGGGCTGCCGGGTGCCCGCCGGCCTGCCGCGCCTGGCGAGCCCGCCGGGCGCCGGTGGGGCGAGCACCCGGCTGGTCCCCGCGGCCCCCCGTGGGCGGCCCTTGCCGTGCGCGGCGGAGCTCTCGTCGGCCGGCATTGTCGCTGTCCCCTCCACTGCTCGTGCCCGGGGCTGCTGCCGAGGGCCAGGGCGTGCGGCGGAGCCGCCCGAACCCGGTTGCCCGGGACAGTACGGCGCGGCGGCCGGGCCCGTCAGGCGCTCTCGTCGGCGAGTGCGCGGACCGCGTCCGCGAATGCCTCGCCCCGCTTGTTGTAATTGGCGAACATGTCCATCGAAGCGCAGGCCGGGGCCATCAGTACGGTGTCTCCCGGCCGGGCGAGCCGTGCCGCCTCGCGGACCGCCTCGGACATCGCCCCAGTGTCGGTCCGGTCGAGGTCGACGACCGGGACCTCGGGGGCGTGTCGCGCGAGGGCTTCGCGGATCAGCGCCCGGTCGCGGCCGATCAGTACGACGCCCCGCAGCCGCTTGGCGGCGCCGGTCACCAGCTCGTCGAACGTGGCGCCCTTGGCGAGCCCGCCGGCGATCCAGACGATCGGGTCATAGGCCGCGAGGGAGGCCTCCGCGGCATGGGTGTTGGTGGCCTTGGAGTCGTCGATGTACGCCACCGATGCGACGTCCGCGACGTGTTCGATGCGGTGCGCGTCGGGACGGAAGGCCCGCAGGCCGTCCCGTACCGCCCTGGGTTCGACGCCGAAGGCGCGGGCCAGTGCCGCGGCCGCCAGGGCGTTGGCGATGTTGTGCGGGGCGGCCGGGTTGATGTCCGCGACCTCGGCGAGCTCCTGGGCCTGCTTCTGCCGGTTGGCCACGAAGGCGCGGTCGACGAGGATGCCGTCGACGACGCCCAGCTGGGACGGGCCCGGGGTGCCGAGGGTGAAGCCGATGGCGCGGCAGCCCTCCTCGACGTCCGCCCCGCGGACCAGGTCCTCGGTGGCCGGGTCGGCCGCGTTGTAGACGCAGGCGATCCGGTTGCCCTCGTAGATCCGGCCCTTGTCCGCGACGTACGCCTCCATGGAGCCGTGCCAGTCGAGGTGGTCCGGGGCCAGGTTGAGAACGGCCGCGGAGTGGGCGCGCAGCGAGGGCGCCCAGTGCAACTGGTAGCTGGAGAGCTCGACGGCGAGTACGTCGTAGGTCTCCTCGCCGAGGACGGCGTCGAGGAGGGAGACGCCGATGTTGCCGACGGCGGCGGTGCGCAGCCCGGCCGCCTCCAGGATCGAGGCGAGCATCCGGACGGTCGTGGTCTTGCCGTTGGTGCCGGTGACCGCGAGCCAGGGCGCCGCATCGGGACCGCGCAGCCGCCAGGCGAGCTCGACGTCGCCCCAGACCGGGACGCCCGCCTCGGCGGCTGCTGCGAAGAGCGGCTTGTCCGGCTTCCAGCCGGGGGTGGTGACGATGAGCTCGGTGGACTCGGGCAGGGTCGCCCCGTCGCCGAGGCGCACGGTGATCCCTTGCGCCTCCAGCTCTGCGGCCTGCGCACGGGAACGCTCGTCGTCCCCGTCGTTGACCACCGTGACAACGGCGCCGAGGCCGTGCAGAACACGGGCAGCGGGGATCCCGCTGACACCGAGTCCGGCGACGGTGACGTGCTTGCCCTGCCAGTCCTGGTTGCTCACTTGGCGGCTGCCCACCCTGCGTAGAAGAGACCGAGTCCGACGATCACGCACATACCCTGGATGATCCAGAAGCGGACCACGACAAGGACTTCGGACCAGCCCTTGAGTTCGAAGTGATGCTGGAGCGGCGCCATCCGGAAGACCCGCTTGCCGGTCATCTTGAAGGAGCCGACCTGGATGACCACGGACATGGTGATCATCACGAAGAGGCCGCCGAGGATGGCCATCAGGAACTCGGTGCGGGAACAGATCGCGAGACCGGCGAGCGCACCGCCGAGTGCCAGCGAACCGGTGTCGCCCATGAAGATCTTGGCGGGCGAGGTGTTCCACCACAGGAAGCCGAAGCAGGAGCCCATCAGTGCGGAGGCGACGACCGCGAGGTCGAGCGGGTCGCGTACCTCGAAGCAGGCATTGGGGTTGGTCAGGGAGACCGCGTTGGCGCAGGACTCCTGGAACTGCCACAGCCCGATGAACGTGTACGCGCCGAAGACCATCACCGACGCGCCGGTGGCCAGGCCGTCCAGACCGTCCGTCAGGTTCACACCGTTCGACATGGCGAGAATCATGAACAGCGCCCAGACGACGAACAGCACCGGACCGATCGACCAGCCGAAGTCCGTGACGAACGACAGCTTGGTGGAGGCCGGGGTGTTGCCACGGCCGTCGGCGAACTGGAGCGACAGCACCGCGAAGGCGATACCGACTATCAGCTGGCCGGCCATCTTCGCCTTGGCCCGCAGACCGAGCGAACGCTGCTTGACGATCTTGATGTAGTCGTCGAGGAACCCGACGAGGCCCATCCCGGTCATCAGGAAGAGGACCAGCAGACCGGAGAAGCGCATCTCCTCGCCGGTGATCACCTTCGCCAGGAAGTACGCCATCAGCGTGGCCAGGATGAAGGCGATGCCGCCCATGGTGGGCGTGCCCTTCTTGCTGCCGTGAGTGCGCGGGCCGTCGTCACGGATGAACTGCCCGTATCCCTTGCGGGCCAGGAGCTTGATGAGCAGCGGGGTACCGACCAGGGTCAGGAAGAGCCCGATGGCCCCCGCGAAGAGGATCTGCCTCATCGGCCGGTGACCTCGCCCTCGGTCGAGTTCTCCAGCAGTGCCTGGGCGACCCGTTCCAGGCCGGCCGACCGGGACGCCTTCACCAGCACGACGTCTCCCGCGCGCAGTTCACTGCGCAACAGGTCGACGGCCGCCTGTGCGTCGGACACGTGCACCGACTCCTCACCCCACGAACCCTCGTTGTATGCGCCCAGTTGCAGCCAGGAGGCTTCTCTGCCCCCGACCGCGACGAGCTTGCTGACGTTGAGCCGGACGGCGAGCCGTCCGACCGCGTCGTGCTCGGCGAGCGAGGCGTCGCCGAGCTCGGCCATGGGGCCGAGCACCGCCCACGTACGCCGCCCCTTCCCCATGGCGGCCAGCGCGCGCAGCGCTGCTCGCATGGATTCGGGGTTCGCGTTGTAGGCGTCATTGACGAACGTCACGCCGTCCGGACGCTCGGTGACCTCCATACGCCAGCGGGAGAGGGTGCCCGCCTCGGAGAGCGCAAGGGCGATCTCGTCTACGGGCAGGCCCAACTCATGGGCGACGGCGGCCGCGGCGAGCGCGTTCGACACGTGATGCTCACCGTACAGGCGCATGGTCACATCGCTGCACCCGGTGGGTGTGTGGAGCGTGAAAGCGGGGCGGCCGTCGTCGGTGAGACGGACCTTCTCTCCCCGTACGTCCGCATCCGCGGCTTCACCGAAGAGCAGAACACGGGCCTTCGTACGGGAGGACATGGCGAGGACGAGCGGGTCGTCGGCGTTGAGGACGGCGACTCCGTCCTCCGGGAGCGCCTCGACCATCTCGCCCTTGGCGATCGCGATCTGCTCGCGGCCGCCGAACTCACCGATGTGCGCGGTGCCGACGTTGAGGACGAGGCCGATCCGCGGCGGAACCAGGCCGGTGAGGTAGCGGATGTCGCCGATGTAGCGGGCACCCATTTCGAGGACCAGGTGCTCGGTCTTCTCGGTGGCGCGCAGGGCGGTGAGCGGCAGGCCGATCTCGTTGTTGAGGTTGCCCGCGGGGAAGACGGTGGGGCCCTTGCGCTCCAGGAGCTGGGCGATCAGGTCCTTGGTGGAGGTCTTGCCCGCGGAGCCGGTGAGGGCGACGACAGCGGTGCCGAGGCGTTCGACGACGGTCCGGGCGAGGGTGCCGAGCGCGGCCATGACGTCGTCGACGACGATCGCCGGAACACCGACGGGGCGGGCGGCGAGCACGGCTGCCGCGCCCGCCTCGACGGCGCGCTGCGCGTAGTCGTGGCCGTCGACCCGCTCGCCGGCGAAGGCGACGAACAGACTGCCTTGCTGCACCTCTCGGGAGTCGATGACGACAGGCCCGCTGACGGTCACTGCCGGATCCGGTATGTCGTACGACTGCCCGCCGACGATTTCGGCGATCTCGGCGAGGGTAAGGGCGATCACTTGGTCATCCCTGACTGTTGTTCTCGTGGGTGTGGGCGAGCTCCGGGGCGTTCTCGGCGCTCTTGTGCCCCAGGGACCGTGCGATGGCCGCGCGCAGCACCGTACGGTCGTCGAAGGGGCGTACCACTCCGTGGATGTCCTGGCCCTGTTCGTGCCCCTTGCCGGCGATCAGCACGGTGTCGCCGGGCCGGGCGCGGGCGACCGCGGCGGCGACGGCGGCGGCCCGGTCGGCGTCGACCAGGACGTCACCGCGCTCGTGTGCGGGCACCTCGGCGGCGCCCGAGAGCATCGCGGCGAGGATGGCCAGGGGGTCCTCGGAGCGGGGGTTGTCGGAGGTCAGTACGGCGGTGTCGGCGAGGCGGGCCGCGGCGGCGCCCATCGGGCCGCGTTTCGTCGTGTCGCGGTCGCCGCCGCAGCCGAGCACGACGTGCAGCTTGCCCTTGGTCACCGTGCGCAGCGAGCGCAGGACCGACTCGACGGCGTCGGTCTTGTGCGCGTAGTCGACGACCGCGAGGTACGGCTGGCCGGCGTCCACACGCTCCAGCCGGCCCGGGACGCCGGGGACAGCGGCGACGCCGTCGGCCGCGGTCTGGGGGTCGACGCCCGCGACGGCGAGGGTGACGATCGCGGCGAGGGTGTTGGCGACGTTGAACGGGCCGGGCAACGGGGCCCTGGCCGTGATCCGTTCCTCCTTGGGACCGACGGCCGTGAACGCGGAACCCAGCGGTCCGACCGTGACGTCCTCGGCGCGCCAGTCGGCGTCCGGGTGGCCCTCGGCGGAGAAGGTGACGACCGGGACGGTTGCCTCCGTGACCAGCCTGCGGCCGTACTCGTCGTCGAAGTTGACGACGCCCTGCCGGCTCCGCTCCGGGGTGAACAGCTTCGCCTTGGCCTGGAAGTAGTCCTCCATCCCGGAGTGGAACTCCATGTGCTCCGGGCTGAGGTTGTTGAAGACGGCGACGTCGAAGACGCAGCCGTCGACGCGGCCGAGTACCAGGGCGTGGCTGGAGACCTCCATGGTGACCGCGTCGACGCCGCGCTCGCGCATGACGGCGAAAAGGGCCTGGAGATCGGTGGCTTCGGGGGTGGTGCGCTCCGACTTGATGCGCTCGTCACCGATCCGCGTCTCGACGGTGCCGATCAGGCCGGTGCTGCGTCCGGCGCCACGGAAGCCGCCCTCGACGAGGTACGCGGTGGTGGTCTTCCCGGACGTACCGGTGATCCCGATCTGGAGGAGGTCGGCGCCGGGCCGCCCGTAGATACCGGCGGCGAGTTCGCCCATCCGGCCGCGCGGGTTCTCGGTCACCAGCACCGGCAGCCCGGTCGCGGCGGCGCGCCCGGCGCCCGCCGGGTCGGTGAGAACCGCTGCCGCGCCGAGGCCGGCCGCCTGGGCGGCGAAGTCGGCGCCGTGCAGCCGGGCGCCGGGCAGCGCCGCGTACACATCGCCGGGCCGTACCGCCCGCGAGTCGTGGGTGATGCCGGTGACCTCACCGGATCCCGGCGGCTCGACTCCCAGCCGGGCCGCCAGTTCACCGAGGGGGGTCGGCCGCAGCCGATCCGGGCGGGGCGCTCCCGGGTAGGTCACAGGGGCGTCCTTCGGAGGGGTTTGGGACTGTTCAGCGTGGGGCACGGCGGTGAGCGTACCGGGCGCACCCGGCGTCTCGCTAAGTGAGGGGGCAGGGTTGCGGTGGTTCCCGTTCCGGTTCCCGGGTTCGGGGGTGATGGTTGTCACTGGCTGGTTTCCCCGAGTTCACTCGCCGGGATTGAAGGACACGGGCAGCCGGGCTGACTCGCTGCCGGACGGTGGGGTCTGGAGCGTCTTCAGCGCGAACTCCATGACCTGCTTGTAGATGGGACCGCAGATCTGACCGCCGAAGTAGCTCCCCTTGGTGGGGTTCTGGATCGCGCAGTAGACGGTGATCTGCGGGTCGTCGGCGGGCGCGAAGCCCGCGAAGGACGCGGTGTAGCCGTGGTAGCCGCCTCGGACCGGGTCGACCCGGTTGGCCGTGCCGGTCTTGCCCGCGACCCGGTATCCGGGGATGCGGGCCTTGGTGCCGGTGCCCTCCTCGTCACCGACCACCGACTCCAGCATGCCCGCGAGTGTTTTCGCGGTCTTCTTGCTGATCACCCGGGTCTGTTCGGGGGCGGCGGCGGGCGTGAAGCGGCCGTCCGCGCCCTTGGTTCCGCGGATCAGGGTGGGCTGGATCCGGACGCCGCCGTTGGCGATCGTCGAGTAGACCGAGGCGGCCTGCATCGCGTTGAGTGAGAGTCCCTGGCCGAACGGGATCGTGTACTGCTGGGAGGTCGACCAGTCCTGCGGCTTGGCGAGGATGCCGGGGGTCTCGCCCGGGTAGTTCAGCCCGGTCGGGCGGCCGATGCCGAATTTGCGCAGATACGAGTAGAGGACCTTGTTGGCCTGCGGCTGGGTCCTGCCGAGCTGCCCGGTGGCCAGGATGGTGCCGATGTTGCTGGACTTGGCGAGTACGCCGTTGAGCGTCAGGTACCAGGTGGCGTGGTCGATGTCGTCCTTGAAGAGCCGGTCGCCGCGGTGCAGCCGGTTGGGGACGGTGACATGGGTGCCGGGGGTGGCCACTCCCTCCTCCAGCACGGCGGCCATGGACATGACCTTGCTGGTGGAGCCCGGTTCGTAGACGTCCTGCAGCGCCGCGTTGCCCAGCGACGCCGCGTCGGCCTGCGAGAGGTCGTTGGGGTCGAATCCCGGGGCGTTGGCCATGGCGAGGACCTCGCTGGTCTTCGCGTTCTGCACGATCACATAGCCGCGGTCCGCCCTGGACTTCTTCACCTGGTCCGAGATGGCCTGCTGCGCGGCCCACTGGATGTCCCGGTCGATGGTCAGCTCGATGTCGGAACCCGCGACCGCCGGGACCTCGCTGGTGCCCGCGGTGGGCACCCGGCGGCCGCCGGACTGAGCGTACTTGATCTTGCCGTCCTCGCCCGCGAGCTCCTTGTCCAGCTGTGACTCGAGGCCGCCCGCACCCTTGCCCTCGGCGTTGACGTAACCCAGTATCCCGGCGGCCAGCGCGCCATTGGGGTAGACCCGCTTGGTGGTCGCCTCCTGGAAGACACCGGCCAGCACATTGGCCCCGGTGCCGCCGTTCGCCCTGTCCTTCTGCACCTTCTCGGCGAAAACGGACTTGAGGTCCTTGATCTGCTTCCAGACCTGCGGGGTCTGGCGGCGGGCCAGCACCACGTACCGGCTCTTCGGCTTCGACAGCTTCTTCGCCAGCTCCTCTGCCTCGACGCCGAGGATGGGCGCGAGGAGGGCCGCGGCCTGCTCCGGTGCGTCCGGGGCCTTGCTGTCCTCGGGTGTGAACATCTTGGGGTCGGCGGTGATGTTGTACGCGTCGACGCTGGTGGCCAGGGCGATCCCGCTGCGGTCGGTGATCTCACCGCGCTCGGCGGCCACCGTGTACTCGAGGTAGCGGTTCTTGTCGGCCTTGGCCGCGTACGCACTGGCATCGACGGCCTGCACCTGCAGGAGCCGCACGACGAACGCCAGCATGACGAGTGTCAGCGCCAGGCTGACCAGCCGGAGCCGGGGGCGCGGGCTGCCCAGCCGCAGCGGGCGCGCCGATCCCTTGCGCGGAGTACGGCGACCCTTTGCGCGGGGTGCGGCTGCGGCGGACGACGGGCGGCGGGCGGCGGGCCGGGGGCGGCCGGAGCCGGCTCCGGCGCTGCGGGGACGCGCGGGGCCGGGGACCCGGCGGCGCGGTGGTTCCTTCGAGGGCACTGCGTCACCTGCCGGGGCTCGTCGAGGACTGGTTTGCCGGGGTGCGCGGCTGCGCGGAGGTGCTGGGCTTCGTCGCGGGCGGGGCTGCCGAGGTGCTGGACTTCGTCACGGGCGGGGCCGAAGGCGAGCCGGTGACCGGCGTTGTGGACATGGACGAGGCGGCGGCGGACGGCGGGGGTGCCGCCTGCCGGGTCTGCCGGGGGGCTGCGGGGGTCGGCAGGGCGGAGGCCTCGGACGGGACACCGCGGACCGTGCCGCCGGGTTCGAGGAAGGCGGGGCTGCCGCCGGGCACCATGCCCAGTTCGCGGGCGCGGCGCTCCAGTGCGTCGGGCTTCGAGTACCCGTCGACGTCGTGCTGGAGCGCCTGCTGCTCGTCGGTGAGCTCGGTGGTCCGCTTCTTCAGTTCGCTCAGCCTGAACGAACCTTCGTTGAGCGCGGAGTTCAGCAGCAGCAGGGTGATCAGTCCGCCGCCGAGGAGCAGCACGACCAGCAGGACGAAGGGCGTACGCGCCGCGTTGCTGGGCCCGGAGGGCATCAGCCGGGCGAGGCGCGCGGCCCGCCCCTTCAGCTGTCGGGCCGATCCGCTCACCGCGCCACCTCGGGCTCTCCCGGTGCCGTGCCGGCCGGACCGGCCGCACTCACCGCTCCTCCTCGCGGATCCGCTGGGCGCCGCGCAACCGGGCGGGGGCGGCTCGCCGGTTCTCGGCGACCTCCTCCTCCGTGGGCAGTTCCGCGCCGCGGGTCAGCAGCTTGAGCCGGGGCTGGTAACGCTCGGGGACGACGGGCAGGCCGGGCGGCGCCGTGTTGGCGGCGCCCGCCGCGAACACCTGCTTGACCAGGCGGTCCTCCAGCGAATGGTACGAGAGAACGGCGATCCTGCCGCCGACGGCGAGGGACTGCACCGCGGCCGGGATCGCCCGCTCCAGGACGGCGAGCTCGCCGTTGACCTCGATGCGCAGCGCCTGGAAGGTGCGCTTGGCCGGGTTGCCGCCGGTGCGCTTGGCGGCCTGCGGCAGCGAGTCCCGGATCAGTTCGACGAGCCGGGCGCTGTTGCTGAACGGCTCCTTCTCGCGCTCGCGCACGATCGCGGAGACGATCCGCTTGGCCTGCTTCTCTTCGCCGTAAGCACGCAGGATCCGGACGAGTTCGCCAGGCGGATAGGTGTTGAGCACCTCGGCCGCGCCGATGCCGGTCGTCTGGTCCATCCGCATGTCGAGCGGGGCGTCCTGGGCGTACGCGAATCCGCGGTCGGCCTCGTCCAGCTGCATGGAGGAGACACCGAGGTCGAACAAAATGCCCTGGACCTTGGGGATGCCGAGCCGGGCGAGCACCTCGGGCAGTTCGTCGTAGACGGCGTGCACCAGGGTGGCCCGGTCGCCGTACGGGGCGAGCCGCTCGCCGGAGAGCCGCAGCGCTTCCTTGTCCCGGTCCAGCGCGATCAGCCGGGCGGACGGGAAAGCGGCGAGCAGCGCCTCGCTGTGGCCACCGAGGCCGAGGGTGCAGTCGACGACCACGGGCTGCTGCGGGCCCGGCGCTTCCAGAGCCGGGGCCAACAGGTCCAGGCATCGCTGGAGCATCACCGGGACGTGTCGGGTCTGGCTCATGCGCCCTCTCAGGCTCAGGTCCCGTGTGGCGGCTCGTACGGCCTGGTCCCCGCCCGCTCGGAAGGGGAGGTCCACCGGCGCCGGGGAAGTGGCGTCAGCCGACCAGCGAGCGGGAGAGGGCCGGGCCGTACGTACGCCGCGCACACAGCGGAAATCTTCGGAATGTGCAGGGTGTCGGTATCCTCCGGTTACTTTAGTCCACCCTGCCATTCGATCGATTCCCGATCAATCAACGGGGCAGCGCGTCGCCCCGCCCTCCCTATCACCCGGTCGAGCTATTCGTTGTGAGGCTTGTGGGTTGCCTCACAACAAGCCTCGTTGACGTTCTTTGTCCGCTCTCACAGCACGCCGGAGCGAACTGTGCGAGCTAACGTCATATCCATGTCGACTTCCGCGCACCCCCACGCCGAGCTCTCCGCATCCGCTGCCGGTCAGGCCCGCACCGGCGGGACCGTCACCGACCGCCTGGTCGAGGCGAACATCCGTTACGCGGCCGAGTTCGACGACCCCGGCATGGACGCGCGGCCGGTGCTGAAGGTCGCCGTGGTCGCCTGCATGGACGCCCGGCTCGACCTGCACGACGCGCTCGGCCTCGCGCTCGGCGACTGCCACACCATCCGCAACGCGGGCGGCGTGGTCACCGACGACGTGATCCGCTCGCTCACCATCAGCCAGCGAGCCCTCGGCACCCGCAGCGTCATACTCATTCACCACACCAACTGCGGCCTCGAATCGATCACCGAGGAGTTCCGGCAGGAGCTGGAGGCGGAGGTCGGCCAGCGCCCGGTCTGGGCCGTGGAGGCGTACAAGGACGCGGATCAGGACGTGCGGCAGTCCATGCAGCGCGTCCGCACCTCGCCGTTCCTGCTGCACACCGACGACGTCCGCGGCTTCGTCTTCGACGTGACCAGCGGCTTGCTCCGCGAGATCCTTCCCGTCGCCTGACCCTGATTGCACGTCCGGCGGGCACCGAAAAGGGCCTGAAGCCTGACATTTCGCATCCACTTGTCCACAGGCGAGTGACACGAAGCGGTCACGCCAACAAGAATGCGGGTGTGACACCCACCAGGCCTGTACCGGAGGGTGTCCGTACATCGGGGTGGGCCGGGCCAACTGGAGCGCATCGGCCCGTGAATGGGGTACCCCCTGCTCCTTGAGAGCGCGGGGCAGGGCCGAGGAGGGCCGGGTGACGACCTATGACGATCGAGCGAGCCTCACAGATCTGACCGCCACAGCGGAGCGGGTGCGCAGGTCGGTGGAGAGTGTGATCGAAGGCAAGCCTGAGGTCGTACGGCTTTCGCTGACCGTGCTGCTCGCGGAGGGGCATCTCCTCATCGAGGACGTCCCTGGGGTCGGCAAGACGATGCTGGCCAAGGCGCTCGCGCGGTCGATCGACTGCTCGGTGCGGCGCATCCAGTTCACACCTGACCTGCTGCCTTCGGACATCACCGGCGTGTCGGTCTTCGACCAGCAGCGGCGCGACTTCGAATTCAAGCCGGGCGCGATCTTCGCCCAGATCGTGATCGGCGACGAGATCAACCGCGCCTCGCCGAAGACCCAGTCCGCTCTGCTGGAGTCGATGGAGGAGCGCCAGGTCACCATCGACGGGCACAGTTACGGACTGCCGGACCCGTTCATGGTGGTGGCCACCCAGAACCCGGTCGAGATGGAGGGCACCTATCCGCTGCCCGAGGCCCAGCGCGACCGGTTCATGGCCCGCGTGTCGATCGGCTACCCCAGCGCGGAGGCCGAACTGCAGATGCTCGATGTGCACGGCGGGATCTCGCCGCTCGACGATCTGCAACCGGTGGCGCACGCCCACGACATCGTGAAGCTGATCGAGGCCGTGCGGACGGTCCATGTCGCCGATTCGGTGCAGCGGTACGCGGTGGAGCTGGTCAGCGCCACCCGCACCCACCCGGATCTCAGACTCGGCGCCTCGCCGCGCGCCACCCTGCATCTGGTGCGAGCCGCCAAGGCGTCCGCGGCGCTGACCGGGCGGGACTACTGTCTGCCGGACGATGTGCAGGCGCTGGCCGTCCCGGTGCTCGCGCACCGGTTGCTGCCCACCGCACAGGCCCAGCTGAACCGCCGCACCGCGGAGCAGGTCGTGCTGGAGATCCTCCAGCAGACTCCGGTGCCGACCGCGGCCGGCGGTACGTCGGTCCCGGCGCCGCAGCACCAGCCGGGGCGGCCGGTGTACGGCCGGCAGCAGCCGCCCGGCGCGCGGCGGGCGTGATGACGGCCGGGGGGTCCGCCTCGATGGAGGACGGAGACGGCAAAGGCGGTCTGCGGGCCGCGCTGGGCGGGCTGACCACGCGTGGGCGGTCCTTCCTCGCTGCCGGAATCGCGGCTGCTGTCTGCGCGTATGTGCTCGGCCAGGGTGATCTGCTGCGGGTCGGGCTGCTGCTCACCGTGCTCCCGCTGGTCTGTGCGACGGTGCTCCTCCGCACCCGCTACCAGGTCGCGGGCACCCGGCGGCTCTCCCCGTCCCGAGTGCCCGCGGGCACCGAGGCACGGGTGCATCTGCGGATGGAGAACGTGTCCCGGCTGCCCACCGGGCTGCTGATGCTGCAGGACCGGGTGCCCTATGTGCTCGGGCCGCGCCCCCGGTTCGTCCTGGACCGGGTGGAGGCGGGCGGCCGGCGTGAGGTGTCCTACCGGGTCCGGTCGGATCTGCGCGGGCGGTATCCGCTCGGGCCGCTGCAGCTTCGGCTGAGCGATCCGTTCGGGATGTGCGAGCTGACCCGTTCGTTCAGCGCGTACGACACCCTGGTCGTCGTCCCGCGGACCCAGCCGCTGCCGCCGGTGCGGCTGTCGGGTGAGGCGTCCGGGTACGGCGAGGGGCGGCAGCGCTCACTCGCCCTGGCCGGTGAGGACGACGTGATTCCGCGCGGCTACCGGCACGGCGACGATTTGCGCCGGGTCCATTGGCGCTCCACCGCGCGCTACGGCGAGCTGATGGTGCGCCGCGAGGAGCAGCCCCAGCGGGCCAGGTGCACGGTGCTGCTGGACACCCGGCGGATCGCTTATCAGGGGACCGGGCCCGACTCGCCCTTCGAGTGGGCGGTGTCGGGGGCGGCGTCCGCGCTGGTGCACATGCTGGAGCGGGGCTTCGCGGTGCGGCTGCTGACCGACGACGGCAGTTCGGTGCCGGGCGAGGGCGAGGGCGGCTTCGCCGGATCGACCCAGGAGTCCGCCGACTCCGCGGGACTCATGATGGACACCCTCGCGGTTGTCGACCACTCCGACGGGGGCGGTCTGTCGCGCGCGTACGACGTACTGCGCGGCGGCAACGAGGGGCTGCTGGTCGCGTTCCTCGGCGATGTGGACGACGAGCAGACGGCGGTGGCTGCCCGCATGCGGCAGCGCAGCGGCGGCGCCGTCGCGTTCGTCCTGAACAGTGCCGCCTGGATGCACGGCAGCGCGTCCGACGCGGAGCTCGCGGCGTCCGAGGAGCGCCTGCGACGGCTGCGCGAGTCGGGCTGGACAGCGGTCGCGGTGGGGCCGGGGGCGGATCTCGCCCGGCTGTGGCAGCAGGCGGGACAGCAGAGCTCCGTGGCGCAGTCCGCGCTGTCGGGCAGCACGACAGGTTTCACCGGTGGATGGTCATGAGGGGACAGTCATGAGCGGTCGCGGTCGGCTGGCGCTGTGTGCCTTTGCGGCGACGCTGTTGGCGGCGGGTTCGATGCTGCCGCTGGTCCACCCGACCGGATGGATCCTGCCGGCCACGGTCCTGCTGGCGATCCAGAGCGGGGTGGGCGCGCTCGCCCGCCGGGTGCCGCTGCCGCGGCTGCTGATCGTCACGGCACAGTTCCTGGTCACCCTGGTGCTGCTGACCGCGATGTTCGCACGGGAGCAGGCCATGGTCGGCTTTCTGCCGGGCCCCGAGGCCGTACGGCACCTGGCGGACCTGCTGCGGGCGGGCGCGGACGATGTCGGGCAGTACGCCATCCCGGCGCCCGCGACGGCAGGCATCCGGCTGATGCTGGTCGGCGGTGTACTGCTGATCGGTCTGGCCGTGGACACCCTCGCGGTGACGTTTCGCAGCGCGGCCCCGGCCGGGCTACCGCTCCTGGCGCTCTACTCGGTCGCCGCGGGACTGTCCGGCGGCGGCGGCGCGGGCTGGCTCTGGTTCCTGCTCGCCGCCTGCGGCTATCTGCTGCTCCTGCTGGCCGAGGGCCGGGACCGGATCTCCCAGTGGGGACGGGTCTTCGGTGGCGCGGGACGGTCACCGAGCGGTGCGGCGGCCGGCCTCGACGTGTCGGGCGGCCGAGCGCTCGCCCCGGTCCGCACCGGGCGGCGGATCGGTGCGCTGGCGCTGGGCATCGCACTGGCCGTACCGGCGGCCCTGCCCGCTCTCGACGGCGGGTTCCTCGCGGGGACCGGCAGCGGGAACGGCAAGGGCGGTGGCGGCGGCACGATCTCCGCAGTGAACCCGCTGGTCTCGCTGCAGAACAATCTGAACCAGCCGGAGAACCGGGAGGTGATGTCGTACAGCACCAATTCCCGGAACCCGCAGGACTTCTATCTGCGGATCCTGGCCCTGGACCAGTTCAACGGGAGCGAGTGGCGGGCCTCCCGGCGCAGCCTGAAGGACGTGCCGAAGCGGATCCCGGGGCCGGACGGCCTGAGTCCGGATGTCGCCGTCACAGAGATCCGGTCGAACATCTCCTCCTCCCGCTCCTACCAGCAGAGCTATCTGCCGCTCCCCTACCCCGCAACCGAGGTGAAGATCGGCGGGCACTGGCGGTACGAACCCGCGGGGCGCACCCTCGTCGGCGACCGCGGCCAGACGACCAGCGGCGCGCGTTACGAGGTGTCGAGCCTGGTCGTGCAGCCGACCGCGGACCAGCTCGCCGCGGCTCCCGACGCGCCCTCCGAGGTTCTGCGGGAGTACACCAAGGTGCCGGGCTCGCTGCCGGAGGTGGTCAAGAAGACGGCGGACCGGCTGACGAAGGGCGCCGCCAACAACTACGAGCGAGCGGTGAAGCTGCAGAACTACTTCGCCTCCGAGGGCGGCTTCAGCTACGACACCACGGTGACCTCCGGCACCGGCTCGGTCGCGATCGGCCGGTTCCTGAAGGAGAAGAGGGGCTTCTGCGTCCACTTCTCGTTCACGATGGCCGCGATGGCGAGGACGCTGGGCATTCCGGCCCGCGTCGCGGTGGGCTTCACTCCCGGCACGGTGCAGTCGAACGGTGCGGTGTCGGTGGGGCTGCGCGATGCGCACGCCTGGCCCGAGCTGTATTTCGAGGGCGTCGGATGGACCCGGTTCGAACCGACCCCGACGCGTGGCAACGCGCCCGGCTATACCCGGCCGGACGCTCCTGCGGGCAGCGCGGCCGACCCGAGCCTGCCGGAGCAGGGCGCCTCGGCGGCGCCGTCCGCCGCACCGTCCGCCTCGCAGGGCTGCCCGGTGCAGCTGCGCAAGCAGGGCGACTGCGACAACCCGGCGGCATCGGCCGCCGCGGGTCCCACGGACTCGGGGACCCCGACGAGCACCGTTGTCTGGGTGGCTCTGGCCGTGCTGGTGGTCGTCACGCTGCCATTGCTGCCGATGCTGTGGCGGGTACGGGTGCGTAAGCGGAGGCTGGCGTCGTCCGCCGGACGCACGTCGGCCGATGTGACGGCCAGAACGCTGGCGGCCTGGCTGGAGATCATCGATTCGGCGTGGGACCACGGCGTCGAGCCGGACGAATCACAGACCCCGCGGAAGACGGCGGCCCGGGTGGTCCGGCTGGGACGGCTCGACACAGAGGCGGCGGCCGCGGTGCACCGGGTGGCGGGGGCGGTGGAGCAGGTGCTCTACGCCCCGCAGCCCCCGGCGGGCGCCGGGTTCGCCGAGGACGTGGAGACGGTCCGGAACAGCTTGCGGATCTCCGCCGACCGCTTCACCCGGGTCCGGGCGGTCGTGGCACCGCGATCGGCCATTCGGGTGATGGACGCGCTCTCGGAACGCGGATCGGCTGTCGCCGGCAGGTGGGCTGCGCGGTGGGGCGGTTGGCCGCGATGGCCGTCCCGGCAGCAGAGCTGAGGCATGGCGCGCGGCCTCCGGCTGCGCCGTGTCCTGGAGCCCCCGTAACCTCAAGGGCCTCAAGGGCATGAGGGTGATCCCTTCGACGGGCTCGATAGAGCAAGCCCATCCGGCGGCCGCGGGCCGTCCGGCGTTCGAGGGCACCCCGTGAGCGGTCACGGCACTGGTGCGGACATGAGTGAGGGGGCGGCCGCAGAAATGCGGCCGCCCCCTCACTCATCGGTGTTCCGAAGCGTTACTGGCCCTGCTCGTCGCGGCGTCGCTGCCACCGCTGCTCGATCCGGTTCATCACCGTTCGGCGTTGCTTGGGCTGTCGGCGCCCGCTCCCGCCGCCGGCTGCCTGTTGCTCGCCGGGCTTGGGCGCCTTGCGCCACCCAGTGACCGCAAGGACCGCGCAGCCCAGCATGACGAGGAATCCCACCACGCTGATCCAGATCTGCTGGGCGACCATTCCGGCCATGAGGAGCGCGATACCCACCAGGAAGCCTGCGACCGCCTGGTACACCCGTCGTCGGGTGTATGTACGCAGCCCGCTTCCCTCGAGCGCTGTCGCGAACTTGGGATCTTCGGCGTACAGCGCTCGCTCCATCTGCTCGAGCATTCGCTGCTCGTGCTCCGAGAGCGGCACGGAGTCCTCCTCGTCGTCGGCCGCGGGGGGCGGCCGGTATGCGGCCCTTCCAGGATAGGCAGGGAATCACCCCCGTGAAACCCGCCCGCATCGCCAATCAGCCAGTCCGGGCCACCACGGCGGCTCAGCTGCTGAGGCGTAGATTCCCCAACCTCCGATCCGTCATGCCGGATGGTGTCCCCCGATCATACGTGGCGCGGCCCCCGATCGGGCGTCCTGGGGCGTACTCCGTCTGCGGCTGCGTTGCTGATCAGCCGCGCTGCGGCCGCCCCTCAGGCGCCCTTGGTGCCCAGAACGTGCAGCTGGGTCGCGACCGACTGGAAGGCCGGCAGTTCCGCGACGGCGCTCTCCAGCTTGAGCAGTGCCTCCATCGCACCGGGTTCGGTGTCCACCAGGACGCCCGGTACGAGGTCGGCGAAGACCCGTACACCGTGGACCGCGCCGACCTCGACGCCCGTTGCGGAGACCAGCTCGGTGAGCTGCTCCGCGGTGTACCGCCGGGGCACCGGGTCGCCCTCGCCCCAGCGGCCCGCCGGGTCGGTGAGCGCCCGCCGGGCCTCGGTGAAGTGCCCGGCGAGCGCCCGGGCCAGGACGGCGCCGCCGAGTCCGGCGGCGAGCAGGCTGAGTGCACCGGACGGGCGGAGCGCGTCGACCGCGTTCCGTACGCCCTCGGCGGGGTCGTCGACGTACTCCAGGACTCCGTGGCAGAACACCGCGTCGTACCCACCGCGCTCGACCACCTCGAACAGGCCGAGGATGTCGCCCTGGACGCCGCGGACACGGTCGGCGACCCCGGCCTCGGCGGCGCGGCGCTCCAGCGCGAAGAGCGCGTTGGGGCTGGGGTCGACGACGGTGACCTTGTGGCCGAGCCGGGCGACCGGCACGGCGAAGTTGCCGGTGCCGCCGCCGGTGTCCAGGACGTCCAGGGCGCCCCGGCCGGTCGCCTTGACCTGGCGGTCGAGGGCGTCCTTCAGGACCTCCCAGACCACGGCGGTACGGAGGGAGGCGCGGGGGCGCAGCTGGTCCGACACGGCAGATGACTCCTCGGCACGGTGCCGCCGCTGACGGCGGAGCGTGAACAGTGCAGGTGATACAGGTGTTGTCCACCCTATTGCCTCGGGCCACCGCCGCTGTCATCCCGCGTCGGACCGCTCCTTCCGGGTCTGTGGGAGCGTCGGCTGGAGCACCAGCAGCCGCTCGACGAGGCGCAGGAACATGGCCGCGTCGCGCAGCAGATCGTCGGCGTCACGGCTGCTGGCCGCCCCCGGTATGCCCGCTTCCGCGCGGGCCCGGCGGCGGGCCCCGGAGGCGAACAGGGCGCTCCATTCGGTGAGCTCCGGGGCGATCTCCGGGAGGACCTCCCAGGCGCTGCGGATCCTTTCCCGCCGCCGCCTGGTGGTCTCGGGCCGTCCCCGTGCGGCGAGCACGGCGGCAGCAGTGCGCAGGGCCGCGAGGTGGGCGGTGGCATAGCGCTCGTTCGGCACGGTGAGCATGGCGGCCTCGTCGAGGCCGATGCGGGCCTGGGTGAGCAGATCGAGGGCTGCGGGCGGCGCCGTGGCGCGGCGCAGCACGGGGTGGACGTCGTTCGCCGGACCGCTCGATGGGGAGGACGGGGCGGGGCCGGTCGGTGAGGGGGCAGGGCCGCCTGCGCGGCGCCGAGAGGCGGCTGCTGCGGACGAGTTGGCCATGACGAACCTCCTGTCGTCGTGTGACGGCTCCGTGGCCGTGTGTATCCATCGTGAGGGTCACCACTGACAATCGACCCCGTTCGGCCCCTGACCTGCACTTTTGCCTCGATCGCAAGTTCGGGCTATTTTTTTGCACTGACCAGTCAGTCTAAAAAAGGAGAGTCTGTGGACAGCCCGCACGGGGCAGCTGTCACCGCCGAGGACTTCGGGCTCAAAGGACCGCGCGGCTGGGCCTTCCGAAGCGTGCGGATCGACGCCGGGCCCGGCGCACTGGTCGCGATCGAGGGCCCGTCCGGCTCCGGCCGCACCTGTCTGCTGCTCGCCCTCACCGGCCGGATGCGCCCCTCCGAGGGCCGTGCAGAGATCGGCGGTCTGCGCCTGCCGCGCCAGATGGCCGCCGTACGCAGGATCAGCGCCCTCGGCCCGGTCCCCGGGGTCAGCGAGCTCGACCAGGCCCTCACCGTCTCCGAGCACCTGCGCGAGCGGGCCCTCCTGCAGCGCCGCTTCGACGGCTCGCTGCGTGCCCTGCTCCGCCCGCGCGCCGAGCGCGCCGCCACGGCCCGGGCCCGGATCGACGCCGCGCTGGACGCCGCCGGACTCGACCCCACGACGCTGCCCAAGGCCGAGCGGACCTCCGTACGCGATCTGGAGCGGCTGGAGGCGCTGCGGCTGTCCGTCGCCCTCGCGCTGATCGGCCACCCGCGGCTGCTCGCCGTGGACGACACCGACCTCAAGCTCTCCGACGCCGAACGCGCAGAGGCCTGGAAGATGCTGCGCTCCGTCGCCGCCGGCGGGACGACCGTGATCGCCGTCTGCAGCGAGGCTCCCGAGGGCGCGATCACCGTGCGTACGGACGGCGCCGTGGCCACGGACACCACCGACACCGCAGAGACCACCGACGCCCCTGCGGCGACGGCGACCGAGGAGGGGACGGCCGATGCGATCGCCGAGACTTGCCGCGCTTGAGCTGAAGCGTTTCGGCAGGGGGAAGCTGCCCCGCGCCGCACTCGTCGCGCTCGTGCTGCTGCCCCTGCTCTACGGCGCCCTGTACCTGTGGTCCTTCTGGGACCCGTACAGCCGCCTCGACAAGATCCCCGTCGCCCTGGTCAACAACGACAAGGGCGCCACCGCGGCCGGCAAGCGTATCGAGGCCGGTGACGAGATCACCGCTGAGCTGCTCGACTCCAAGGTCTTCGAGTGGCACGAGGTGAGCTCCGCCGAGGCCGGCCGGGGCGTCGAGGACGGTACGTACTACCTCTCGCTGACCATGCCATCGGATTTCAGCAAGCGGATCGCGTCCAGTTCGGGTGACTCCCCCGAGACCGGCGCTCTCCAGGTCCAGACGAACGACGCCAACAACTACATCGTCGGGCAGATCTCCCGGACGGTGTTCTCCGAGGTCCGCACCGCCGCCTCGACCAACGCCTCGCGTGAATTCCTGGACCAGATCTTCATCTCCTTCTCCGACCTCCACGACGCGACGGCCGAGGCGGCCAAGGGCGCCGACGATCTCAAGGGCGGGATCAGCAAGGCCAAGAAGGGCTCGAAGGACCTCGCGGACGGGCTGAAGGGCGCCAAGGCGGGCAGCGGGCACCTGGAGAGCGGGATCGTCAAGCTGAGCAAGGGTGCGGGAGACCTCGAAACCGGCTCCCGGCAGGTCGCCGAGGGCACCCAGCTCCTCGCCGACAAGGTCAACGGCGTGGCTGCCGACGTCCGCCCGTTCCTGAAGGACAACGGCAAGTCGATCGGTGACACCGCCCGGCTGGTCGCCGATTCCTCGCAGACCGTACGGGACAACCTCGACGTGCTGGTGAAGGAGGCACCCACCGCGGCGACCGCCGCTCACAAGGCCTCCGACGATCTGGCCGACGTCTACCGCACCCGCTGCACGGAGCAGCTGCCCGCCGATCCCACCGCCTGTCCCCCGCTGAAGCGCGCCACGACCGCGGCCGCCGATGTCGCGAAAGTCGCCGACGATGTGAATGTCCTGGTGAAGGACCAGACCGGAGACCTGAAGAAGCTGCGCGGACAGCTCACCACACTGCAGAAGCAGGCCGACGCCCTCGCCGAGCGCTCCCCGCACCTGGACGAGGACCTGAAGTCCGCCGTCACGAAGATCAACGCGCTCAACACCGGCGCCCACAAGGTCGCCGTCGGCGCGAACGAACTGCACACGGGTCTCACCACGGCAAGGACCGGATCCGCCGATCTGAACACCGCCGTCGGCAGGCTGAGGACGGGCGCAACCGACCTGGACGGTGGGTTGATCCGGCTGAACGACGGTTCCGCCGCACTCGCCCAGGGGCTGAACGACGGGATCGGCAAGATCCCGGACTACGACAAGCAGGACCGCGACCGGCGCACCGACGTCATGGCCGATCCGGTCAAGCTCGCCTCCCAGTCGATGCACCAAGCCGCCAACTACGGCACCGGATTCGCGCCCTACTTCATTCCGCTCTCCCTCTGGGTCGGCGCGATGGTGGCGTACATGCTGATCCAGCCGCTCAACCGGCGGGCACTCGCCGCAGGGGCCTCCGCCTGGCGCATTGCCTTCGCCGGGTGGCTGCCGGTGGCCGCGATCGGTCTGCTGCAGGTGGCCGCCCTGATGTCCGTACTGCACTGGGGGCTGGGGCTGCAGATGGCCCATGCCGCCGGGACGATCGGCTTCCTCGCCCTCGTGACCTGCTGCTTCGGTGCGATCGTGCAGTGGCTGAACGCCCGGTTCGGTGCGGCGGGACGAATCCTCGTGCTCGCGGTGCTGATGCTGCAGCTGACCTCGGCCGGGGGCACGTACCCCGTCCAGACCAGCCCCGGCTTCTTCGGTGCGATCCACCCGTACCTGCCGATGAGTTACATCGTCGAGAGCCTGCGCCGGCTGATCACGGGCGGCGGGCTGGGCCCGGTCTGGCAGGACTGCGTCGTGCTGCTGGCGTTCACTGCGGGGGCGCTGGCCCTGACCGCGGTATCCGCCCGGCGCAAGCAGGTGTGGACGCTGGACCGGCTGCACCCGGAGCTGAGCCTGTGAGCGCGCCCGGACCTGTGAGAATCGAGCGCATGGAAAGCAGTAGCAGCACGCGCCGCCAGGCCACCCGGCAGAAGCTCTACGAGGCGGCCGTCACTCTCATCGCCGAGAAGGGCTTCTCGGCGACCACGGTCGACGAGATCGCCGAGCGCGCCGGGGTCGCCAAAGGCACGGTCTACTACAACTTCAAGAGCAAGACCGAGCTCTTCGAGGAGCTGCTGCGGCACGGCGTCGGGCTGCTGACCGCTTCGCTGCGGTCCGCGGCCGAGGAGACGGCGGAGCGCGGCGGTACCCGGGTCGATGCCCTGGACGCGATGATCAGGGCCGGTCTGACCTTCATCGACCGCTATCCGGCCTTCACCCAGCTGTACGTCGCCGAGTTGTGGCGCACCAACCGTGCCTGGCAGGCGACCCTCCTGGTGGTACGTCAGGAGGCGGTCGCCGTGGTCGAGGACGTGCTGCGCGAGGGCGTCGGCAACGGTGAGCTCAGCCAGGAGATCGACATCCCGCTGACGGCGGCCGCGCTGGTCGGCATGGTCCTGGTGGCGGCCCTGGACTGGAAGGCGTTCCAGCCGGAGCGGCCCATGGACGATGTGCACTCGGCACTGTCGCTGCTGCTGCACGGCCGGGTCAGCGGGCACTGACACACCCTCCCCGGGGCGACATCCGCACACGCAAAAGCGCCGGTCTGGCGAGGCTCGATCCCCCGAGCCTCGCCCGACCGGCGCTTCCTGTACTGCCGAAGAGCCTTCCCCCACGGTCTGCGGCCCTCCGTTGCGCACCCCCGCGCCCCCGTCCGGAAGGAGTGCGGCACCCGTTCCGCCGCCCCGTGTCGGCGGTACCGGCGCTGCGCCCCTTCCGTGCTCCCCACTCTTCCGTCTGCGCAGGTGGGAGCCCATCCGCGTACCTACTCATCTCGCCGCCTAGGTACGGATACTCAGAGCTGTGCGCCGGACCCCACCCGGAGCGGCACACTCCTGGTTACGATCGCGTCCGTGTCCGTACTCCCCCTGGTGTTCACAAGTGGCTGGGCGAGCGGGATCAACGCCTACGCGGTGGTCCTGTTGCTCGGCATCTTCGGCGCGACCGGAGTCAGCGACGAGGTGCCGTCGTCGCTGCAGCGCACCGATGTGCTCGTGGTGGCCGCCGTGCTCTTCCTGTGCGAGGCGGTCGCGGACAGGATCCCGTACATGGACTCGGTCTGGGACTCGGTGCACACCGTCGTCAGGCCGGTCGCCGGGGCCGTCGTGGCGGCGCTGCTGGCCGGAGAGAGCGGTTCGCTGCCGGAGCTCGCGGCCGGGGCCGTCGGCGGTTCCACGGCGCTGATGAGCCATCTGGTGAAGGCGGGCACCAGGATGGCGGTGAACACCTCCCCCGAGCCGTTCAGCAATATCGCCGTGAGTACGGCCGAGGACCTCGGCGTCGCCGGGATCATCACGTTCGCGATATTCCATCCGGTGGCGGCGGCGGTCATCGCCGCGACCCTGCTCCTCCTCGGCCTGGTGGTACTGATCTTCCTGGCCTCCCGCATCCGCCGGTTCCTGCGCCGCAGAGCGCAGCGGCGCGAGGAGAAACACCTGGCCGGGACGGGTACGGAGCCTCGTTCGCACTGGCCTTCCGGCTGAGCTGTCGGTACCGGCCGCTAACGGCCTGCCCCACGATAGGGAGTGGAGCAGCGAGCGGCGTCGTGCGGCTTCGATGGCAAGGCGGAGGAGGAAGTCGACGCGAAGGGGGCCCCTCCCATGCCCTTAAGGCCATGGGGGAGTCGGTGACTGACGACAACGCCGCAAGCGGAGTCGCAGGGCGTCGGGCGCCCACTCCCTATCGTGGGGCAGGCCGTAAGGTCACTGCCATGGCACGTATTGCGGTGATCGGCGCCGGGATGGGCGCGATGGCGGCGGCCGCCCGGCTGGCCGTGGCAGGCAACCAGGTGACGGTGTACGAGCGGTCGGAGACGTTCGGCGGCTCGGTCGGCCGATATGCCCGCGACGGCTTCATGTTCGACACCGGCCCCTCGCTGCTGCATCTGCCGGCCGTCTACCGCGACCTGTTCGTAAAGACCGGCAAGGAGCCGCTGGAGCGGTGCGTCACGATGACGCAGGTCGATCCGGCGAGCCACCATCTCTTCGCCGACGGCACGGCGGTCTCGCTGCCGAACGCCTCGCGCGCCGGGGTGGTCGCCGCCCTGGACAGTGCGCTGGGGGCCCGCGCGGGCGGCAGCTGGGGCGAGTTCCTGGACCGGGCCCGCGATGCCTGGGACCGGTCCCGGCGGCCGCTGCTCGAGGAGCCGTTGCGCCCCGACTGGGAGGTGCTGGGCCGCGATCCGTACCCGGCACTCCGGCAGCGCCGACTGCTGCGCTCGGCCCGTCTGGCGGGCACGGTCGCGGAGGTCGGCGCCTGGGAGCTGACGGACCCACGGCTGGCCGCTCTCCTCGACGGATACGCGTTGTCGTACGGCCTCGATCCGCTGCGCGCACCGGCGAGCGCGGCCCTTCTGCCGTACATGGAGGAGACGTTCGGCAGCTGGTACGTGGCGGGCGGAATCCGGGCGCTGGCGCAGGCGGTGTACGAGCGGTGCCTGGCCCGGAAGGTGACGTTCGTCTTCGGCGCCGAGGTGGCCCGGGTCGTGGAGAGGGACGGCCGGGCAGCGGGCGTCGAGCTGGCCACGGGCACGGTCACGGAGGCCGACCATGTGGTGCTGGGGGCCTGGCCGCACCCGGGTCTGATACCGGGTCAGGGGATCTGGCAGAGCAATGATGTGACGGCTCAGCCACGACCGGGCGGCGGGACGGCGGTGCCGGGCCGGTTCCAGGTCCTGCTGTCACTGCGCGGCGCCCGGCCCGCGGACGCGGTGCACCGGACGGTGGTGCACGGCGCGGACGGAGCGGCGGAGCGCGAGGCGGTGTTCGGCGGCCGGCTCGCCGCAGGTCCCACGGTGACGGTGATCCGCCCCGACGACCCCACGACCCGCCCCGACGACGCGCACGAGGCAGTGACGCTCACGGCGACGGTCGCCCCGCACGGCGCGGTGGACTGGACGGACGGTGCGCTGCGCGAGCGGTACGCCGCCACGCTGATCGAGGCGGTCGGCGCAGCCGTTCCCGGGATACGGGAGCGGGTGCTCCACGCCGAGGTGCGGACGCCCGCGGAGAGCGCGGCCGACACCGGCGCCGAGGGCGGTTCGGTGCCCGCGCCCGCGCTGGCCGGGGCCGGGGGCGCGTATCTGCATCCAAGCAACCGCACCCGGTTGCCCGGGCTCTACCTCGCGGGCGGCTGGTCGCACCCGGGCGGCGGCCTCGCGCACGCCGGGATGTCGGGGGCGCTCGTCGCCGGGCTCATCGTGGAGGGGGACGGCTTCCGCGGCTCTCAGTGAGGGGCCCGATGCCCCCGAGGGGGCGGGTGCCGGGCACGTCCGGTCGCCGCTCCGTTCCTCCAGCAGCCGTCGGGTTCGGCGGCCTTCACCCGACGGCGCGGCTCGCCCCGTCAGTAGCGGTACTGGTCGTTGTAGCCGGTGTCGTGGCCGTTCGGGAACGGCGCGGGCTGCTCCGGCGTCAGCGGCGGGTACTGCTCGCCCTCGCGCTGCTGCGGCACCCAGACGCCGCCCGGCGGCGTCTCGGAGGCGTACTGCTGGGCGTAGGGGTCTGCCGTGAACTGCTGCTGACCGCCATGGCCGTCATGGCCCGCGTACGGGTCCTGCGCCCCGTACTGCGGGGAGCCGGTGGTGGTGCCGATGTACGGGTCGGAGTACGCGGCGTACTGCTGCCGGCCCGTGCCGTAGTCGTACTGCCCGGCGTAGGGGTCCTGGCTCGCGTACGTGCCCTGCCCGCCGTAGCTGTCCTGGCCGGCGTACGAGTCCTGCGCGGCCGCGGTGAACGCGGAGGAGTCCGGGTACGGGTCGTAGGAGGCGTACTGGGGCTGTGACTGCTGCGCGGGCTGGGGGTCGGTGTAGATGCCGTACTGCCCGGTGTCGTCGGGCAGCGGCTCCGGCTCGTAGACCGCGGCCCCGCTCGCGGGAGCGGGGCTGTTCGCCCCGTCCTGGTCCGAGCGGTCGTACTCCATCTCCAGATCCGACACCTCCAGCGTCGGCTCCCGGCGGGTGTCCCGGCCGCCCCCCGACCGGCGGCGACGGCTCTCGCCCGGCCTGCCCCCTATGGCCCAGCCGGTCGAGAAGCCGCGCCGGAACGAGAGCGTGACGTACGTCTGGCCGGTGGCGAACGCGATCGCGCCGACGGCGATGACGAACACGGACGGGATCAGTACGCCGACAACCACACAGGCGAAGCCGCCGAAGGCGAGCAGGCGCCAGCGAAGGCGCGCCTTGTACTGCAGCAACACCTCGCCGAGCAGCCACAACGCCACGATGCCGAACGCGATGTAGAGGACCGTCCAGCCCATGTCCGCCCCCTCCTACGGCCACCGCCCCGGGTCGTGGCGGATACGGCCGGTCAGGACTGCTTGTGCAGTCCGAGATTCTCGTAGATTTCGAGCGTCGCCGTCGAGTTGTTGAGCGTGATGAAGTGCAGTCCGGGCACACCCTCGGAGCGCAGCCTCGCGCAGAACTCCGTCGCGAACTCAATCCCAATGGAGCGTACAGCGGCGGGATCGTCCTTGACGGCGAGGATGCGTTCTTTCAGCGACGACGGCAGCGACGCGTTGCTGAGCTGCGGAAACCGCTCCAGCTGCTTGACGCTGGTGAGCGGCATGACCTCGGGGATGATCGGCGTGTCGCAACCCGCAGCAACCACTCGGTCACGCATACGCAGATAGTCGTCCGGATTGAAGAACATCTGCGTGATCGCATAGTCGGCGCCGGCGCGGCACTTGTCCACGAAATGCTGGATGTCGGTGTCCCAGTCGGTCGAGCGCGGGTGCATCTCGGGAAATGCGGCGACGCCGACACAGAAATCGCCGGATTCCTTGATGAGCCGGACGAGATCGGCCGCGTACCGCACACCCTGCGGGTGCTCGACCCACTCGCCCATCGGGTCGCCCGGCGGGTCGCCGCGCACGGCGAGGATGTTCCTGATTCCGGCATCCGCGTACTGCCCGATCATGTTGCGGAGTTCGGCGACGGAGTGGTCGACGGCGGTCAGATGGGCGACCGGGGTGAGCGTGGAATCGGCAGCGATCTGCTGGGTGGCCCGCACCGTTCCGGCCCGGGTGGAACCGCCGGCGCCGTACGTCACGGAGACGAAGCTCGGCCCCACTGCCTCGACACGGCGCAGGGCATTCCAGAGATTCCGCTCGCCCTTCTCGGTTTTGGGTGCCCAGAACTCGAACGAATACGACGTCTTGCCGGTCGCGAGAAGCTCACGCACAGTGCGTGCGTGATCTGTCCTGGTAGAAGGAGTGCCAAGGGCCATACTGAAGGTTAACCAGGACTCGAGGGTGCCTCGACCAGACCAGCGGTAATTGCCCGAATTGACTGGTGGTTTGTCCAGCCCTCGGACACTCTTCGCGCAGTCTCCGGGCGGACCCGGCCGTACATGGATGCCCTGCGGCATTCCTGACGTCCTTGTCAGACGTCGGCGCGTGCTCTGATCCGCTTCGCGAGCCCGGCGGCGGCCGCGGCCGGGTCGTCGGCCTCGGTGATGGCCCGTACGACCACGACCCTGCGCGCCCCCGCGTCCAGCACCTGGTCGAGGTTGTCCGCGTCGATCCCGCCGATGGCGAACCACGGGCGCGTCCGGCCGAGCGAGGCGGCGTACCGCACGAGGTCGAGGCCCGGGGCGTGCCGACCGGGCTTGGTCGGGGTGGGCCAGCAGGGTCCGGTGCAGAAGTAGTCCACGCCGGGCTCGGCGACGGCCGCGTCGACCTCGGACTCGGCATGTGTGGAGCGGCCGATCACCACGTCCCCGCCGATGATGGCCCGGGCGGCGGGCACGGGCAGGTCCCCCTGGCCGAGGTGGAGCACATCCGAGCCGATGGCATGGGCGACATCGGCCCGGTCGTTCACCGCGAGGAGCGTGCCGTGGCGCCTGCAGGCGTCGGCGAAGACAGCGAGGTGTTCGAGCTCCTCGGCCGCTTCCATGCCCTTGTCGCGCAGCTGGACGATGTCGACGCCGGAGGAGAGCACGGCGTCGAGGAACTCGGGGAGGTCACCCTCGCGCCTGCGGGCGTCCGTGCACAGATAGAGCCGGGCGTCGCTCAGCAGCGCGCGAGGAGTGGGCATGGTGCGGTTCCCCCTTGGGACGGAGCGGTACTGCTGGTGGTGCGGAGCGGCTCGACGCGGGGGGACGGGCCGCGCAGAGGCGCACGGCCCGTACCCCGCGTACGGTCGTCCCGGTCAGACGGCGAGCGCCTGGGCGCGGCGCTTCACCTCCGTGCCGCGATTCTCGCTCAGCGCCTGTGCGGGGGTACCCGGCAGGGTCGGGTCAGGGGTGAAGAGCCATTCCAACATCTCTTCGTCGGAGAAGCCGTCGTCCCTCAGGAGCGTCAGGGTGCCGGTGAGGCCCTTGACCACCTTGTTGCCGTCGATGAAGGCAGCAGGCACCTGGAGCGCCCGGTTCTCACCACGTCGTACGGCGATGAGCTGGCCTTCCTTGACCAGCTGCCGCACGCGCGTCACCTCGACATCGAACATTTCTGCGATATCGGGGAGGTGGAGCCAGGCAGGGACGAGAGCATCGATCTTTGCGTCAATCTCGGTCACAGGACAAGCCTGCCATCCCGCACTGACAGCCGATACCCGGACTCATCCCTTCAGGGCCTCGCGAACCACGTCCGCGACGCGGCAACGGGACTCCTGGCCGCTGGTGATCCAGCCGTGGGCGGACTCCAGGACACGCGAGTAGCAGGCCCCGGCGTCGGCAGTGCCCCGGCACTTCTCGGCCGAGGCTCCGCCCACGGCGGTGACCACGCCGCCCGTGCGGGCGAGGTTGCCGGTCGAGTCCACGGTGTCGTCCGTCACGGCGTCCGTGCGCCACACACGCGCGGAGCCCGTCCGGGAGGTGTCGATCAGCACACGGCGCTGGGTGACGGCGGCCCTCAGGTCGTAGTTGTTGTGGTCGCCGTAGACCGGGATGTCCATGTCGACGTCGATGGGGCAGGACCAGGCGTGCCGCTGTGCGCTGGTACGCCCGCCCGTCCTGGTCGTCACCGTGGTGGCGCCGTGGTCGCGCTGGTGCATCGTCTGCTGCTGCCCGGCCCTGGAGACCGTGTCCGTGTCGGTGTACGCGAATTCCTGCTCGACGGTGGTGGTGATCCGGCCCTTCGAGGTCGGACGTAGCCCTCGGTGATGTCCTTGGCGACGTGCCAGCTGATGCCGTCGTCGTCGGGCTCGGCCGTGCTGGTGCGGAAGACCTCCGCGCCGCCGACGAACACCGCGGCGAGACGGTCGTACTGACGCCCCTTCACGCTGCCCGACCAGTCGAGGACGACCTTGTTCCAGGGGCCCTCGCACCGGGCGGGCGGGCGGGCGGGCGGGGTGAGCGTGGTGGTGTACGGAGATTGCCCACCGGCCCCTTCAGGGGAAGGCCGTTACTGACGTACCGTCGATTTCAGCGGCACGGAGGGATCGGCCGCCCGCACCTCATCGAGCCGCGCCCCCGCCTCGATGAGCTTGCGCCCCTGGGCCAGGTCGCGCGGCCGGCCGACGGCGAGGACGGCGACCAGCACGCCGTCCCGCAGCCAGAGCACCGACCAGGCGGGGCCGTCCGGGTCGCCGCGCCACAGCAGAGTGTCGGCGCCCCCGTGATGGCCCGCGTACTGCACGAACCGGTCGAACTGCTCGGACCAGAAGTACGGCACGGGGTCGTACGTGACCGGCTGCGGTGCCCCGCGGGAGCCGGCGCCGATGATGTTGGCGGCGGCGGCCCGCGGCCCCTGGACTGCGTTGTCCCAGTGGTGGACGAGGAGGCGCGTGCCATATCGCGCGGAGGGGAAGGAGGCGCAGTCCCCGACGGCGTACACATCGGGCAGCGAGGTTCGCAGCGCTTCGTCGGCGGTCACCGATCCGTCCGGTCCGAGCGCGATGCCGGAGCCGGCCAGCCAGGCGGTGGCGGGCCGGGCGCCGATCCCGACGACCACCGCTCCGGCCGCGAGTGCGCGGCCGTCGGCGAGGACCACCCGGCCGGGCTCGATGCGGGCCACCGGGGCACCGGTGAGGAGTTCCGCGCCGCTCTCCCCGTACCAGCGGGCCATCGGAGCGGCGACCTCGGCGGGCAGGACGCCCGCGAGCGGCCGGTCGGCGGCCTCGACAACGGTGACCTCGCAGCCCGCGGCGCGGGCCGCGGTGGCGAACTCCGCGCCGATCCACCCGGCGCCGACGACCACGACGCTGTGCTGCTCACCGAGGACCGGCCGCAGCCGTGCGGCGTCGTCGAGGGTGCGCAGCAGATGGACACCGCGCACACCCTCGGAGCCCGGCAGCTCGACCGGTTCGGCGCCGGTGGCGATGACCAGGACGTCGTACGGGACGGGGCCTGTCGGGGTGTCCAGTTCGTGCGCCTCGGACCGGAGACCGGTCACGTCGCGGCCCAGTTGCAGCTCGATGTCGAGCGCCTCGAAGTCGATGTCGAAGGCGGAGCCCTCAGCCTCGCCGAGCAGCACCGCCTTGGACAGCGGCGGCCGGTCGTAGGGCTGGTGGGGTTCGGCGCCGATCAGGGTGACCGGGCCGGTGAAGCCCTGTTCCCGCAGGGCCACCGCGGTCTGCACACCTGCCATGCCCGCACCGACGATGACGATGCGGCGCTCGGTCCGCCGGTCCGGCTGCTCAGTCTGCTGCTCGCTCACCTGTCCACCTTAAACACCTGACGGTCCGTCAGCTAGACAGCTCCTCGACCACGCTCGTCCCGCTGCCCTCCTGCGACTCCCACTCCCACCGCTCGTCCAGCCGCACGCGGCCGTCGGCGAGGTCGACGACGGTCGAGAGGCAGTGTCCGGAGGATGTCGTTCCGTCCTGCTTCAACTGGACGTACCGGAAGTCGAGTCGATCGGCGGTCCTGGTGCCGACGAGATGGCCCCGGACCACGTCGCCGCCCGCGTACTCGGCCCAGATCCGGCCGTCCTCCTCGTGGTACGTGAAGCGGGTACGGGTGCCCACCTGGCCCGGCGCCTGGTCGGCGACCGGCGAGAGGACGAGTTTGTCGAGCGAACGGGCCATGGTGGCTGCTCCCTTACAGGGTCCGGGGGACGGGGTCAGTGCCGTGACCGGCCATGTTTGCCGGACGGGGCAAAGCCTGCCGGGAGGGGCACTAGGGTGGCCACCGTAAGACACTCGCGGGAGCCCGGACGCACCGGGCTGAGAGGGAGGCTGGGCGGCCTCCGACCGTACGAACCTGATCCGGGTCATGCCGGCGAAGGGAGGGGCTGGACGCCCATGCGTTCTTCCGGGAACACATCCGTATCCGCACAAGGATCCGACGTCCTCGTCATCGGGGGCGGGATCATCGGTCTGGTGACTGCCTGGCGGGCTGCGCAGCGCGGTCTGCGCACCGCGGTCGTCGACCCCGAGCCGGGCGGCGGGGCCGCCCAGGTCGCGGCCGGGATGCTCGCCGCCGTCACCGAACTCCACTACGGCGAGCAGATGCTGCTCGGCCTCAATACCGCGTCCGCCGCGCGCTACCCGGCCTTCGCGGCCGAACTGGAGGCGGCGAGCGGCCAGGACATCGGCTTCCGCGCCTGCGGCACCCTTGCGGTCGCCCTGGACTCCGACGACCGCGCCCATCTGCGGGAGCTGCACGTGCTTCAGCAGCGTTCGGGGCTGGAGTCGGAATGGCTCACCGGCCGTGAGTGCCGTCGGCTGGAGCCCATGCTGGCGCCGGGCGTGCGCGGCGGTCTGCGGGTCGACGGCGACCACCAGGTCGATCCGCGCCGGCTGGCCGCCGCTCTGCTGACGGCCTGCGAACGGGCTGGGGTGGTCTTCCACCGCGACTGGGTGGAACGCCTCGGGGTGGCACGGGACCGGGCCACCGGAGCCGTACTCGCGGCCGGTACGGAGCTGGCCGCCGACCAGGTCGTACTCGCCTCGGGCAGCCTCAGCGGGCGGCTCGCCGGGCTGCCGGACGATGTCGTTCCCCCGGTGCGGCCCGTGAAGGGACAGGTGCTCCGGCTGACCGTGCCCGCCGCTTACGCACCGTTCCTCACCCGCACCGTGCGGGCCGTGGTCCGGGGCAGCCATGTCTATCTCGTCCCGCGCGAGAACGGCGAGCTCGTCGTCGGCGCGACCAGCGAGGAGATGGGCTGGGACACCACCGTCACGGCGGGCGGGGTGTACGAGCTGCTGCGCGACGCCCACGAGCTGGTGCCCGGCATCACCGAACTGCCGCTCACCGAGACCCGAGCCGGCCTTCGCCCCGCGTCCCCCGACAACGCCCCACTGCTCGGCCCCACCGCCGTGCCCGGCCTCCACCTCGCCACCGGCCATCACCGCAACGGCGTACTGCTCACCCCCGTCACAGGTGACGCGATGGCCGAGCTGCTGACCACCGGCGAGCTGCCCGCCGTGGCCCGCCCCTTCGCCCCCGGACGATTCGCACCCGCCGCCGTACCGCCCTCCGCCTCCGTACGTCAGGAGCAGCCCGCATGACCGACTCCCTTCCGCTCACCGTCTCCGTGAACGGCGATCCCCGTTCGATCGCCGCGGGCACCAGCCTGGAGACCCTTGTGGCGACTCTCACGGCGGCGTCCTCCGGGGTCGCCGCGGCCCTCAACGAGACCGTCGTCCCGCGCAGCCGCTGGTCGGCCGCCGCCCTCGCCGACGGCGACCGGATCGAAGTCCTCACCGCGGTCCAGGGAGGCTGACCATGTCCGACGATCTCTTCACCCTCGGCGGCACCACGTTCGGCTCCCGGCTGATCATGGGAACGGGCGGGGCGCCCAGTCTCGACGTGCTCGAACGCTCCCTGACGGCGTCCGGCACCGAGCTGACCACCGTCGCGATGCGCCGCCTCGACCCGACCGTGCAGGGCTCGGTCCTCTCCGTCCTCGAACGCCTCTCGATCCGCGTCCTGCCGAACACGGCGGGCTGCTTCACCGCGGGCGAGGCCGTGCTGACCGCCCGGCTGGCCCGCGAGGCGCTGGGCACCGACTGGATCAAGCTGGAGGTCGTGGCCGACGAGCGGACTCTGCTGCCCGACCCGGTCGAGCTGCTGGACGCCGCGGAGACCCTGGCGGACGACGGGTTCACCGTCCTGCCGTACACCAGCGACGACCCGGTGCTCGCCCGGAAACTGGAGGACGTGGGATGCGCGGCGATCATGCCGCTCGGCTCCCCCATCGGCTCCGGGCTCGGCATCCGCAATCCGCACAACTTCCAGCTGATCGTCGAGCAGGCCCGGGTGCCGGTCATTCTCGACGCGGGCGCCGGGACCGCCTCGGACGCGGCCCTCGCGATGGAGCTGGGGTGCGCGGCGGTGATGCTGGCGTCGGCGGTGACCCGGGCGCAGGAGCCCGAGCTGATGGCGGCGGCGATGCGGCACGCGGTGGACGGCGGACGGCTGGCGTACCGCGCGGGCCGGATCCCGCGTCGCCACTTCGCCGAGGCCTCCTCACCAGTGGAGGGGCGGGCGGTGCTGGACCCGGAGCGGCCGGCGTTCTGAGCGCGCGTCCGCCGGGTCCGTACGCTGCTGAAGCGCATGTCCCTGTCACGGCTCGGCTGCAGTACGGACCCGGGATCGCCCCGGCCCGTCGGTCGTGTCCGCGGTGGCTCGTAGACTCGGCTGCGTGGATAAGACCCTCCAGGACCCGCTTGTCGGGCAGCTCCTCGACGGCCGTTACCGCGTCGATGCCCGCATCGCCGTGGGCGGGATGGCCACGGTCTACCGGGCCATGGACACCCGGCTCGACCGGGTGCTCGCCCTCAAGGTGATGCACCCGGCGCTCGCGACCGACGCCTCGTTCGTCGAGCGCTTCATCCGTGAGGCCAAGTCGGTGGCCAGGCTCGCCCACCCCAATGCGGTCGCGGTCTTCGACCAGGGCGCCCAGGGGGCGTACGTCTACCTGGCGATGGAGTACGTCGCGGGCTGCACGCTGCGCGACATCCTGCGCGAGCGCGGCGCCCTGCAGCCGCGCGCCGCCCTGGACATCCTGGAGCCGGTCCTCGCCGCACTCGGTGCCGCGCACCGGGCGGGGTTCGTGCACCGCGACATGAAGCCGGAGAACGTCCTGATAGGGGACGACGGCCGGGTGAAGGTCGCGGATTTCGGTCTCGTACGGGCTGTGGGCACCGTCACGAACACCACCGGATCCGTCCTGGGCACCGTCTCCTACCTCGCCCCCGAGCAGATCGAGCACGGCACGGCGGACACCCGCGCCGATGTGTACGCCTGCGGTGTCGTGCTGTACGAGATGCTGACGGGCGCCAAGCCGCACAGCGGCGACTCCCCCGCCCAGGTCATCTACCAGCACCTCAACGAGGACGTCCCGGCCCCCTCGGCCGTCGTCCCCGGGCTCGCGGTCGAACTGGACCGCCTGGTCGCGAGCGCCACCGCCCGTGACCCCGAGGTCCGCCCGTTCGACGCGGTGGCCCTGCTGGCCGAGGCCCGCACCGCGCGCGCCGCGCTCACCGATGAACAACTGGACGCCGTACCGCCGCAGTCCCTCGCCGAGGCGCACGACGGCGCCGAGGACCGCACGAGTGTGATCCCCCGCGCCGAGGACCGCACGAGTGTGATCCCCCGGGTACTCCCGGACGGTCAGGGCACCGCCCACCACACCAGCCGGCTCGAGTTGCCCCCGCCGCTGCCGCCCGAGCAGGACCGGCAGGCCCGACGCGGGCCGCGGCGCGGAATGCTTGCCGCGATCGTCGCCGTGCTGCTGGTGCTCGGGGCCGGTGCCGGTGTCTGGTACATCAACTCGGGACAGTTCACCCGGGTCCCCTCCCTGCTCGGCCAGACCGAGAAGGAGGCCGGGCAGCGGCTCTCCGACTCCGGGCTGGAGCTGAAGAGCGTCAAGCGGGCCTACAGCGACAGCGTCGCGCGCGGCAAGGTCATCGACAGCGATCCGAGGTCCGGCGCCCGGATCCGGGGCAACGGCTCGGTGACGATCACCGTGTCGCGCGGCCCGGAGATCGTGAAGGTGCCCGCCGTCGAGGGCATCGCGCTGGCCGAGGCCAGGCAGGCTCTGAAGAAGAGCGGGCTGGTGCCCGGCATGGTCACCAGGGAGTTCAGCACGGAGTTCGACCGGGGCGACGTGATCCGTACGGATCCCGGAGCGGGCGCCGAGCGCCACCCCGACTCCGCGGTCGCCCTGGTCGTCAGCAAGGGCAGCCCGGTCGATGTCCCCGATGTCACCGGACTGTCGGTCCAGGACGCCACCGCCGCACTGGACGAGGAAGGGCTGAAGGCCAAGGTGCTGCCCGGCCGCGTCAACTCTCCCGAGGCCGAGGGCGACATCGCGCACCAGTCCCCGGGCCAGGGTGCCCAGGTCGCCGAGGGCGACACCATCACGCTCACGGTCTCCAAGGGCCCGCGGATGATTGACGTACCGGACGTCACGGGCAAAAACGTCGACGAGGCGACGAGGCTACTGAAGGCGGCGGGCTTCGAGGTCAAGGTCGACCGCCCGTTCCTCTCCTTCAGCGACAAGATCGCCAGTCAGTCCGTGGACGGCGGCAAGCAGGCCCCCGAGGGCAGCACCATCACCATCAAGACCAAGGGGCTCTAGATCCATATGCGCAACCCCGTCGGCGGCCATGTCCCCGTGGCCGGCGGCCTCGCGAAAGTCGGCCTGCCCTACGCCCGCGAGATGGGGGCGGAAGCCGTCCAGGTCTTCGTCGCCAATCCGCGCGGCTGGGCCACGCCCACCGGGAACCCGGCGCAGGACGAACAGTTCCGCGCCGAGTGTGCCGCCGAGTCGATACCGGTCTACGTCCACGCCCCGTACCTGATCAATTTCGGCTCGCACACCGAGGCCACCGTGGAGAAGTCCGTGGACTCGCTACGCCACTCCCTGCGCCGGGCCCGTGAGATCGGCGCCCTGGGCGTCGTGGTGCACACCGGTTCGGCGACCGGCGGCCGGCCACGCGCGGAGGCCCTGGCGCAGGTACGGACGCACATGAGGCCGATCCTCGACGAACTGACCCATGACGACGACCCGTATCTGCTGCTGGAGTCGACCGCCGGACAGGGATTCTCGCTCTGCTCGCGGGCCTGGGACTTCGGCCCGTATTTCGAGGCGCTCGACGCCCACCCCAAGCTCGGTATCTGTCTCGACACCTGCCACATCTACGCGGCGGGGCACGATCTGGCGGGCCCCGCGGGCATGAAGCAGACCCTGGACCTGCTGGTGGACACGGTGGGCGAGGGGCGGCTGAAGCTGATACACGCCAATGACTCCAAGGACGTGGTGGGAGCCAACAAGGACCGGCACGAGAACATCGGCGCCGGACACATCGGCGAGGAGCCGTTCCGGGAGCTGTTCGCCCATCCGGCGACGGCGGGAGTGCCGCTGATCATCGAGACGCCGGGCGGCAAGGAAGGCCATGCGGCGGATGTGGCGCGACTGAAGGGGCTGCGCGACTGCGGCTGACGGCGAAACCCAGTGTGGGAATACCCCTCGGGGGTATATGGTTCCTGTTGTCGACAGGAACCGCTACCGGCATTGGGGGATCGCCATGCAGCACGACACGCGTGACGGAGAGCACCAGCAGCACCACGAGCACCACGGGCAGGGCCACGACGGCAGCAGCCACGCCAACCACTCGGCCCACGCCGGCCACACTGCACACACCCCCGGCCGGGTCGACTGGGCCATGGCCGCGCGCGCCACACTGCACTGCCTCACCGGATGCGCCATCGGCGAGATCCTCGGCATGGTGATCGGCACGGCGCTCGGCTGGGGCAACACGGGGACGATGGCCCTCGCGATCGTCCTGGCGTTCTTCTTCGGCTACACGCTGACACTGCGCTCGATCCTGAAGGCCGGCGTCGACTTCCGTACGGCGTTCCGGGTCGCCCTGGCCGCCGACACCCTCTCCATCGCGGTGATGGAACTGATCGACAACGGCGTGATCGTCCTGTGGCCGGGCGCCATGGACGCACAGCTCGCCGACGCGCTGTTCTGGGGAACGCTCACACTGTCGCTGGCCGTCGCCTTCATCGTCACCACACCGGTCAACAAGTGGATGATCGGCCGCGGCAAGGGCCACGCGGTGGTGCACCAGTACCACCACTGAGGACGGCCCCGCACCGGGACCGTCAGGTCAGAGCTCGGGGCCTTCCCCGGGCTCTTCCTGGTAGGAGTAGCGCTGCTCGCGCCACGGGTCGCCGACGTTGTGGTAGCCGCGCTCCTCCCAGAAGCCCCGGCGATCGGCCGTCATGTACTCGACGCCCCGGACCCACTTGGGCCCCTTCCAGGCGTACAGGTGCGGTACGACAAGGCGCAGCGGGAAGCCGTGCTCCGCGGTGAGCAGCTCACCGCCCTTGTGGGTGGCGAAAAGCGTGCGGTCCGAGGTGAAGTCGGCGAGCCGCAGGTTCGAGCTGAATCCGTACTCCGCCCAGACCATCACATGCGTGACCTGGGGCGCGGGTGGCGCGAGCTCCAGAATCGTACGGGCGAGGACCCCGCCCCATTCGGCCCCGAGCATGCTGAATTTCGTGACGCAGTGCAGATCGGCGACGACCGAGGAGAACGGCAGGGCCGAGAACGCCTGGTGGTTCCAGCAGTGCTTCTCGCCGTCCGCGGTGGCCCCGAAGACCCGGAACTCCCAGCGATCGGGCTTGAACTTGGGAACGGGCCCGTAGTGGGTAACCGGCCAACCGCGCTGCAGTCGCTGACCCGGCGGAAGCTCGGACTGCTCTGATTCGCGGTATTCCCGGCTTTCCGGCTGACCCATGCCTCCATGGTGACAGACAGGCAGGGGTGGTCATGACCAGGGTAGCGACTATTCGGGCAACTCATACTAAGCATGCACTTACTGGACGACCGGGGGGTGCGGTGCGAGGATGCGGCCAACGTGCCCAGTTCACCGGTTGGAAGGAGCCTCTGCGATGCAGGGCGACCCCGAGGTCCTCGAGTTCCTGAACGAACAGCTGACCGCCGAATTGACTGCCATCAATCAGTACTTCCTGCACGCAAAGATGCAGGACAACTTCGGCTGGACGAAGCTCGCGAAGTACACCCGGTCCGAGTCGTTCGACGAGATGAAGCACGCCGAGACCCTGACGGACCGCATCCTCTTCCTCGATGGACTCCCCAACTACCAGCGGCTCTTTCATGTACGCGTGGGCCAGACGGTCACCGAGATGTTCCAGGCCGACCGCCAGGTCGAGGTGGAGGCGATCGACCGGCTCAAGCGCGGTGTCGAGTTGATGCGCGGGAAGGGCGACATCACGTCCGCAAATATCTTTGAATCGATCCTGGAGGACGAGGAGCATCACATCGACTACCTCGACACCCAGCTGGAACTGATCGAGAAGCTCGGCGAGCCGCTCTACATCGCGCAGCAGATCGAGCAGCCTGACAGCTGAGTCCGGGACAGTCGCCTCCGGGACGGCAGGTCCCGGAGAGCCGGGTTCAGGCCGCGTCGGGGAGCCGGATGCCCGGGACCGGACCGGGACCCATGCCCGGGATCCGTCCGGGGGCGACGCCCGGACCGATACGGGGGGCCGCACCCGGTGCGGTCGAGAGGGTCTGCCCGGGGGCGTCACCGGGGACCTGCTTCTGGTCCAGCAGCTCCCGGCGCGCGCACGCACCGCGGCCGAGCATCGCCTGAATCCGGCGGACACAGCCACCGCAGTCGGTGCCCGCCTTACAGGCGTTGGCTATCTGGCGGGGGGTGCACGCCCCGGCGTCCGCATGTTCCTTGACCTGCTGCTCCGTAATGCCGAAACACGAGCAGACGTACATGCGGTTCACCTCCCGGCAGGATGGGTCATGGATGCCACCCCGCTGAACGGTGAGGCTTACCTAACCTTACCCGGCGCCCAGTACCGGTAAAAGTCCCGGAATGCCCTGTGGGGCACGGATCACATCGATCCGTGCCCCACAGTCGTACGCGCGCTACCTGCCGTGACCGCTACTGGTCCCGGTACATCTCGGCGACCAGGAACGCCAGGTCCAGCGACTGGCTGCGGTTGAGGCGCGGGTCGCAAGCGGTCTCGTACCGCTGGTGCAGGTCGTCCACGAAGATCTCGTGGCCGCCGCCGACGCACTCGGTGACATCGTCACCGGTGAGCTCGACATGGATGCCGCCCGGGTGCGTACCGAGGCCCTTGTGCACCTCGAAGAAGCCCTTGACCTCGTCCAGGACGTCGTCGAAGCGACGGGTCTTGTGGCCGGAGGCCGCCTCGAAGGTGTTGCCGTGCATCGGGTCGGTGACCCAGGCGACGACCGCACCGGAGGCGGTGACCTTCTCGACCAGCGCGGGGAGCTTGTCGCGGACCTTGTCGGCGCCCATCCGGACGATGAAGGTCAGCCGGCCGGGCTCGCGGTCCGGGTCGAGGCGGTCGATGTAGCCGAGCGCCTCATCGACGGTGGTCGTCGGGCCGAGCTTGATGCCGATGGGGTTACGGATCTTCGAGGCGAACTCGATGTGCGCGCCGTCCATCTGGCGGGTGCGCTCACCGATCCAGACCATGTGACCGGAGGTGTCGTACAGCTCACCGGTACGCGAGTCGATGCGGGTCAGCGCCGACTCGTAGTCCAGCAGCAGCCCCTCGTGCGAGGAGTAGAACTCGACCGCCTTGAACTCGGCCGGGTCCGTGCCGCACGCCTTCATGAAGTTCAGCGCGTTGTCGATCTCGCGGGCCAGCGCCTCGTAACGCTGACCGGACGGGGACGACTTGACGAAGTCCTGGTTCCAGGCGTGGACCTGGCGCAGGTCGGCGTAACCGCCGGTGGTGAAGGCGCGGACCAGGTTCAGCGTGGAAGCGGACGCGTGGTACATCTGCTTCAGCCGCTCGGGGTCCGGGACGCGGGCCTTCTCGGTGAAGGCGAAGCCGTTGACGGAGTCGCCGCGGTAGGTCGGCAGGGTCACGCCGTCGCGGGTCTCGGTCGACTTGGAGCGCGGCTTGGAGTACTGGCCGGCGATCCGGCCCACCTTGACGACGGGCACGGAGGCCGCGTAGGTGAGGACGGCGCTCATCTGGAGCAGCGTCTTCAGCTTGGCCCGGATGTGGTCGGCCGACACGGCGTCGAAGGCCTCGGCGCAGTCGCCACCCTGCAACAGGAACGCCTCGCCCTTGGCGACGGCTCCCATGCGGGCGCGCAGCTGGTCGCACTCGCCCGCGAAGACGAGCGGCGGATACGACGCGAGGTCCGCGAGTACATCGCGCAGAGCCTCGGCATCGGGGTACTCGGGCTGCTGCGCCGCGGGAAGGTCTCGCCAGGTGTTGCCACCGGCGACGGAGGTATTGGCGTTCACGGTCACAACCACAACATTACGGGGTCCAGGGGGGCATCCATCGGCACGCTCAACAGTTGAGACGCGCGTCCGGATGGACCGGACGTCCGATAGGGTGCGGACATGTTCGCGCAGACGCACCAGAACTGGTGGTGGACCGCTCATCCGGCGGCCCACTGATTCATCGCGCGCGACAGACCACGCGAAGGCCGCCCGAGGGGCGGCCTTCTCTGCGTTTCCGGGCCGTTCCTCCATCCGGAAGGAACACCACCCCATGCCTCATCGCACCGTATCCGTCCTCGCCCGGCTGGTCCGGGACGACTGCCCGCCGTTCGCACTGCTGCGCAGGCGCACCCCTGGTCACGACCACGACATCGTCGAGGTGCTGATCGGCCGGGTCCGGGAGGCCGACCGGCTCGCCGGTCTCCCCGTCGGACCGCAGCCCTCGCTCGCCCTGGTGCCGTTCCGGCAGATCGCCGAGCGCGGATTCGACGTGCGCGACGACGGGACGCCGCTGTCCGTGCTGGTCGCGGACGAGACGTACGAGCTTCCGCTGGACGAGGTGCTCGCCGCGCTGCCCACCCATGACGTACGGGTCGAGGGCGGCGCCTTCGACGTCCCCGACGAGGAGTACGCCGGCATCGTCCGACGGGTCATCGAGGACGAGATCGGGCAGGGCGAGGGCGCGAACTTCGTCATCCGGCGGACCTTTCAGGGCGACATCCCGGGGTTCGGGCGGGCCGACGCGCTGGCCCTGTTCCGTCGGCTGCTGACCGGTGAGCGGGGTGCGTACTGGACGTTCGTCGTGCACACCGGGGAGAGGACACTGGTCGGCGCCAGCCCTGAGGTGCATGTGCGGATGTCCGGCGGGACGGTCGTGATGAACCCGATCAGCGGAACGTACCGCTATCCCGCCGAAGGGCCGACCGCCGAGAACCTTCTGACCTTCCTCGGCGACCGCAAGGAGACCGAGGAGCTCTCCATGGTGGTCGACGAGGAACTGAAGATGATGTGCACCGTCGGCGACATGGGCGGCGTGGTGATCGGGCCGCGGCTCAAGGAGATGGCGCATCTCGCGCACACCGAGTACGAGCTGCGCGGGCGCTCCTCGCTGGATGTGCGGGAGGTGCTGAAGGAGACCATGTTCGCCGCGACCGTCACCGGCTCGCCCGTGCAGAACGCCTGCCGGGTCATCGAGCGGTACGAGCCCGGCGGCCGCGGCTACTACGCGGGCGCGCTGGCCCTGCTGCGAAAGGAGCCGGGCGGGGCACAGACCCTGGACTCGCCGATCCTGATCCGAACCGCCGACATCGCGGCCGACGGACGGCTGCGGGTGCCGGTCGGGGCGACGCTCGTACGCCACTCCGATCCGAACAGCGAGGTCGCCGAGACCCATGCGAAGGCGGCGGGGGTACTGACCGCACTGGGTGTGCGGCCGGGACTGCCTCGGACGGAGGAGACGCGTCCGCGACTGGCCGGCGACCCCCGGGTGCGAGCCGCCCTGGACGCCCGGCGGGACGGACTCGCGCCGTTCTGGCTGCGGATGCAGGAGCGCACGCAGGAGCTTTCCGGCCATGCGCTGGTGATCGACGGGGAGGACACCTTCACCGCGATGCTGGCGCATCTGCTGCGCGCCTCGGGTCAGGAGGTGTCGGTGCACCGCTACGACGAGCCGGGGCTGCGCGAGACCGTACGGGCGCACACGGGCCCGGTCGTGCTGGGCCCCGGGCCCGGGGATCCGGCCGACACCGGCGATCCGAAGATGCGGCTGCTGCGCGAGTTCGCCGCGGAGCTGGTACGGGAGCACCGGCACGGGCTGCTGGGGGTGTGCCTGGGCCATGAACTGATCGCGGCGGAACTGGGTCTGGAGATCGTCCGCAAGACCGTGCCGTACCAGGGTGCGCAGACCCGGATCGAGCTGTTCGGGCGCCCGGAGACGGTCGGCTTCTACAACAGCTTCACCGCACGCTGCGACGATGAGACGGTCGCCGAGCTGGCCGCGCACTCCATCGAGGTGAGCCGGGACGCGGCCACCGGGGAACTGCACGCGCTGCGCGGGGGCGGGTTCGCGTCGGTGCAGTTCCACCCGGAGTCGGTGCTGACGCTGCGCGGCGCGTCGATCGTCGCCGAGCTGCTGGCGGGACTGCCCGTGCCGGGCTGACCGCGGACGCGGACGGGCTCCGGAATCCGCCGAGGCGGTCCGGGGCCTCAGGGCCTTTCTTTCGGATCAGGCCGGGCTGATCCGACGACAGGACCCAGCGACGGGGCAAAGGTTGCCGGGAGGGTTGCTAGTGCCGCGACCGGCAAGGTTTGCCCCGTCTGCCAGGCGGGCGGACGACGCTACTTTCGAAACACGCCCTGGTCCTGAGGAGGCCTGGGGACGAGGACGTTCTCGCTGCGGCGACGGGCCAGGTAGTCGGCGACGTTCCGCACGGTGGCGTCGATGATCTGCGCGACGGCGTCCTCCGTGTAGTACGCCTGGTGCGAGGTGACGATGACGTTCGGGAAGGTGACGAGCCGGGCCAGGGTGTCGTCGTCGACGACCTCCAGGGACTTGTCGAGGAAGAAGAGCCCGGCCTCCGCCTCGTACACATCGAGTCCGACACCGGTGAAGCGGCCCGCCCGCAATGCGGTGACCAGGGCCGAGGTGTCCACCAGTCCGCCACGGCTGGAGTTGATCAGGATGGCGTCGTCCTTCATCGCGGCCAGGGCGTCCCTGCCGATGATGTGGTGGGTCGCGGGCACCAGCGGGACATGGAGGCTGATCAGGTCGGACTCGGCGAGGAGCTGTTCCTTCTCGACGTAGGTCATGCCGAGTTCGATGCAGGCGGGGTTCTCGACCACGTCCCAGCCGAGCAGCTTCATCCCGAAGCCATGGGCGATACGGGTGAAGGCCTCGCCGATCTTGCCCGTGCCGATCACCCCGACCGTGCGGCCGTGCATGTCCCGGCCGAGGAGACCGTCGAGCCGGAAGTCGAAGTCTCGGGTGCGCCTCGTGGCGCGGATGATGCGGCGGTTGACCGCCATGGCGAGCGTCCACGCGAATTCGGCGACCGAGTACGGCGAGTAGTACGAGACCCGGGCGACCCGCAGGGCGAGACGTTCGGCGACATCGAGGTCGATGTTGTTGAAGCCCGTGGAGCGCTGGGCGATCATCTGCGTGCCGCCCGCGGCGAGCGTCTGCAGAACGCCACTGCCCAGGTCGGCGTTGACGCTGGTGGAGATGATCTCGTAGCCCGCCGCGATGGGTGCGGTGTCCTTGTTGAGGAATACGTCCAGGCAGCGGACCTCGTGCTGTCCGGCGAAGGCCTTCTCGATCAGCGGCTTCTCGTCGGACTGCACACCGAATGCCAGGATTTCCACGATTTCTCCAGAAAGGCAGAGTCACGGGCCGGATAGCCGCGAATATACGGCCCGCATCCCTGGTGCGCCGCTAGGGCGTGTTTCGAAAGTCCCGCCTGCCGGGCGACGCCTGGCCCGCACACTCGCTGCGTTGTCGGGCTCGCCCCGATACGCCCAGTATCGGGGCGACCCTCCGCCTTGCGATCGCACGCACCAGACGCCGACCGGCCCGCCCTACGGGCGGACGACGCTCCTTTCGAAACACGCCCTAGCCGTCCCGGAGGCCGGTGAAGTCGTAGCCGTACTCCTGCACCCCCTTACGGACGATGGCGCGGACGACCGCGTCGAGTCCAGGGCAGTCGCCGCCCCCGGTCGGCACTCCGAGCCGCAGGGGAGCATCCCTTCGCCGAAGTGAGCTCGCCGGCGACCGCACCCATAGTGATCCAGGCCACTTCCGGATGGATCAGAGGGTCAATTACCCCGCAACAAGGCGCAGTTGGACCGACCGGCAGATGGGGGCGGCGTCGAGCTCGGACGCCGTCGAGCTCAGGCGTCGTCGAGGCCACGCTCGATCGCATACCGCACGAGCTCCACCCGGTTGTGCAACTGGAGCTTGCCCAGGGTGTTCTGGACGTGGTTCTGGACGGTGCGGTGCGAGATGACCAGCCGCTCGGCGATCTGTTTGTACGAGAGTCCCTTGGCGACCAGCCGCAGCACCTCGGTCTCCCGATCCGTCAGCTGCGGTGCCTTCGGCTCGTCCGAGGCGACGGGCGCGGACTCGGATGCCAGCCTGCGGTACTCGCCGAGCACCAGGCCGGCGAGGCCCGGGGTGAAGACCGGGTCGCCGACGGCGGTGCTCCGCACGGCCTCGGTCAGCTCCTGCGTACTGGCCGACTTGAGCAGATAACCGGTGGCACCGGACTTCACCGCCTCGAGTACGTCGGCGTGCTCACCGCTCGCCGAGAGCACCAGGACCCGCAGGCCCGGGTGGGAGCCGACGAGTTCCTTGCAGACCTGGACGCCGGGCATCCCCGGCAGGTTCAGGTCGAGGACCAGGACGTCGGGGGTGGCGGCCCTTGCCCGGCGCACGGCCTGCGGTCCGTCACCCGCGGTCGCCACCACGTCGAAGCCGGACTCGGCGAGATCGCGGGCGACGGCGTCGCGCCACATCGGATGGTCGTCGACGACCATCACCCTGATGGTCTGCTGCTCGGCGCCCGCGGTGTTCTCCGTACTCATCGGCCGGATCCTGCCTTCCCCCGTGAAGCCTTCGGAACCTTCAACTCGACCTCGGTTCCCTGGCCGGGCACCGAAATCAACTCTGCTGTGCCACCCAGGTCGCGCAGCCGCCCCCGGATCGACAGGGCGACCCCCATCCGGCCTTCCCCCTCGGCCTGGGCCAGCCGCCCCTCCGGGATGCCGGGGCCGTCGTCCCGGACCGTGACGATCACCTCGTCCGGCCAGTCCTCGACGAGTATCCACGCCTGGGCGCCCTGGCCGGCGTGCACTCTGACATTGTCCAGGGCGGCACTGACAGCGGCCGCGAGTTCCTTCGCCGCCGCCGGGGCGAGCAGGACCGGAGCACCGGGCTCCGCGAAGCTGACCCGGGAGCCGGCGTGCGGGGCCAGCAGGGCGCGCAGATCGAAGTCTGCCGAACCGGATGGGCCGTCCTCCCGGTCGTCGACCTCGACCGTACGGACCACCGCGCCCTCGGAAGTGTCCTCGGAGACCCGGGTGGTGGGCACCAGACCGCTGGAGACGAGGGTGCGCAGGGCGACTTCCTGCTCCCCGGCCATCCGGCCCAGCTCGGCGGCCTCGCCGCCCAGTGCCGTGCCGCGGCGCTGCACCATGGCGAGGACCTGGAGCACGCTGTCGTGGATGTCACGGGCCAGCCGCTCCCGCTCCCGGGTCGCCGCCTCGATCTCCAGGGCGCGGGCGAGAGTGCGCTCACTGGCGCGGGCGACCTCGACGACGTACCCGACGGCGATGGAGGCGACCCAGACCAGCAGCACGTTGTGGAAGGTGTCCCGGCTGGGTTCGCCGCGCTCGATGATGTTGGCGACGGCGACGAAGGTGGAGGCCAGCGCCGCCCACCGCCAGCCGCCCTTGATCGCGAACGCCAGGACGGAGCCCGCGGTCCAGATGGACGGCAGGGTCGGGCCGTCGAGGTGCTGGGCGTCGAAGTCGGCGAGCGGGGTGAGGAGGATGCCGGCCAGGGCGAGGGCGAGGTCGGCGCCGAGGAACCGCTTGGTGCAGCTCGCGGCGTTCGCGACCTTCGGGAGGGTGGCGAGCGTCCAGACCGCCATGACGGCCAGGAAGGCGATGGCCACCCAGGGCCGCTCGTACTTGTCCCGGCCGAAAGTGGCCAGCAGGATCGCGTAGACCATCGTCAGAAGCCGGTACGCGGTCAGCGCGCGCCACAGCGGCTGTTCGACCGACATCCTCAGGACCCGCTCGCGCTTGGCCATGCCCCCCACCCCCCGGACGGACGCCGGCGCGGTGACGCGCCGGCTGTTCCGTCACCCTTCCGTGCCGGACTTTCTGCCCGCGTGCTTCTCTTCCTCCGCGCGGCGCTTCGCCTCGTCCGCGATCTGGCGCTTGGCCGCGGTCGCGTAGATGTCGACGTACTCCTGCCCGGAGAGCTTCATGATCTCGTACATCACCTCGTCGGTGACCGAGCGGAGAATGAAGCGGTCGCCCTCCATGCCGTGGTAGCGGCTGAAGTCGAGCGGCTTGCCGATCCTGATGCCCGGGCGCATCAGCTTGGGGATCACCTGACCGGGCGGCTGGATCTTCTCCGTGTCGATCATCGCCACGGGGATGACGGGTGCTCCGGTGGCAAGCGCCACCCGGGCGAGACCGCCGGGCTTGCCGCGGTACAGGCGGCCGTCGGGCGACCGGGTGCCCTCCGGGTAGATGCCGAAGAGCCCGCCGCTCTCGATGACCTCTATACCGGCCTTGATCGCCGCCTCACCGGCACCGCGGGCACCGGACCGGTCCACCGGGAGCTGGCCGACGCCCTTGAAGAAGGCAGCGGTCAGCTTGCCCTTCACGCCGGGCGCGGTGAAGTACTCGGATTTGGCGATGAAGGTGACCTTGCGGTCCAGTACGGCCGGCAGGAAGAAGGAGTCGGAGAACGAGAGATGGTTGCTCGCGAGTATCGCCGGCCCCTGAGCGGGGATGTTCTCCAGGCCCTCCACCCACGGCCTGAAGGCGAGCTTCAATGACCCGCCGATGGAGAACTTCATTGCGCCGTAGATCAACTCGGGTGCCTCCTGTGTGCTGTCGCACTGACCTTAACCCGTGGTGCTGCCGCCGTTCCTGCCCGGCACGGGGCCGAAGCACGGCTGTGACCGGTGACGGCCCTGGTCGGTGTCAGTCCGGTCGCGTACGGTGAGGTAATCCTTCTTGCACTCCCCCTTTCGCTCCCTTTCGAGCCTCACGAACAGGAGACCCCGGTGCCGGTCCTTCCTGGAGCCGAGCCGTTCCGCCACGACGGCGGAGAGGTCGGCGTCCTCCTCTGTCACGGATTCACCGGTTCGCCTCAGTCGCTGCGCCCCTGGGCCGAATATCTCGCTGAGCGGGGACTCACGGTCGCGCTGCCGCTGCTGCCCGGGCACGGCACCCGCTGGGAGGACATGCAGGTCACAGGCTGGCAGGACTGGTACGCGGAGGTGGACCGGGAGCTGCGGGCCCTGTCGGAGCGGTGCCGTCAGGTCTTCGTCTTCGGGCTGTCCATGGGCGGTGCGCTGTCGTTGCGGCTGGCGGCGAAGCACGGTGACGCGATCAGCGGTCTGGTGCTCGTCAATCCGGGCAACAAGGTGCATGGCCTGGCGGCGTACGCACTGCCGGTCGTCCGCCATCTCCTGCCCTCCACGAAGGGCGTGGCGAACGACATCGCCCGGGAAGGCTCCACCGAGATCGGCTACGACCGGGTGCCGCTGCACGCGGCGCACTCCCTGCGGAACTTCTTCCGGCTGGTCGACGCGGACCTGCCGCAGGTCACCCAGCCGCTCCTGCTGCTGCACAGCCCGCAGGACCATGTGGTGCCGCCGGCGGACTCGGCGCGGATCCTCAGCCGGGTGTCGTCCACGGATGTCGAGGAGATCCTGCTGGAACAGAGCTACCACGTGGCGACGTTGGACCACGATGCGGAGCGGATCTTCGACGAGAGCCACTCGTTCATCGGCCGCCTCGCTCCGAGCGTCGGGAAGAAGAAGGGGAGCACGTCAGGTGGCTGAGCACGACGCGGAGCGCGCGGGCAGCGAGGAGGAGCGCGAACCGCGCCCCACCGAGGGAACGGCCTTGCCCGAGGACGGCGCGGGTGCGCCACACGCACCCGGGGGTCCGGGCCAGGGTGACGCGCTCGACGAGGACGCCGCCTGGGAGGCGATCGTCGCGGGCTACGGCGAGGAGCCGCCGGACCCGCCGGGCGCCAAGCCGTTCAAGTCGATCGAGGACCTCGCGCTCCTGGAGGACGGCGATCGCAACATACTGGAGCCGGACAAGGGCATCAACAAGAAGAAGCCGCCGGAGAAGCCGCTCGGCAGCTCGGTCGTCTTCGCCCCCGGTGTCGGTGGTCCCCGCGACTACGAGGTGGCGGAGCCGACGGACGACGACGCGGACGACAGCGACGAGGGACACTTCGTGCCCCCGGAGCCGCCTCCGCTGCCGGAGGCCGATGTCACGGCGAAGTTCGCCTGGCTCGCGGTCGTCGGCGGACCGGTGCTGATGCTGCTCGCCGTGCTGTTGCAGTGGGAGATGACGTGGTGGCTCACCACGGTCTGCATCGGCGGTTTCCTGGGCGGCTTCGTCACCCTGGTCGCGCGGATGCAGCACGACGACGAGGATGACGACGACCCCGGGCGCGGCGCGGTGGTCTGAGCCGGCTCCACCGGATCAGGCCGGCCGAGGGTGTCCGGTTCGGGCGGGCACCCTGAGCGCGGCCAGTACCGGCAGATGGTCGGTGGCCGCGCGCAGGTCCTGCTCCGTGACGCCGGGCAGTCCCGACGGGACTCCGCAGCCGAGGACTTCGATGCCTCTGCTCGCGAAGACCGCGTCGATGCGCAGACGCGGATCGTGGGCCGGGAAGGTGAGCTCGCCACCCCACGGCCGGACGGACCGGCCGTCCTGGAGCCGCCCGGCCAGCAGCTGGAAGGCTTTCCCCTCCGGTGCGTCGTTGAGGTCGCCGGCCACGATGACGTGCTCGACCGCCATGGCGTCCAGCCGGTCGAGCAGCAGGTCCGCCTGGACCACGCGCTCCTCGTGGCGCAGGCTCAGATGGCAGCTCAGCAGGCCGATCCGGATGCCCGCGATCCGTACCACCGCCGTGGCGAAGCCTCTGCGGTGCAGTCCGGGGGTGCGCGGCAGCAGCAGGTCCTCCGTGCGTTCCACGGTGGCGCGCAGCGAGCACAGGAGCAGCGGCCCGGCGGCGGTGGCGCCGCCGGAGAGGACCACCAGGTCGGTGTGGGCGGCGAGCCAGGCGGCGCGCTTGCGCCAGCGGAAGAAGCGCGGGGCCTCCTGGATGAAGACCAGATCGGGTGCGCAGGCGCGGATGACGCGGGCCAGCGCCTCACGGTCGTCGCGCATCGACCGGATGTTGTAGCTGAGCACTCTGACGACGGCCGAACCGTCCGGCTCGGTACGGGAGTCGGGCAGCTCTGTCATAGCCATGCGGCTCACCATACGACGGACGCCCGCCGCTCCCGGTGAGGGCGCGACGGGCGTCCGGTGTTGTCCGTGACGTGGTGGGCTCAGCCCTGGCGGGCCAGGTCGGCCGCGCCCACCAGGCCTGCCTTGCCACCCAGTTGGGCCGCGAGCACCTGGGCGTGCGGCCGCCATTCGCCGCCGATCAGCCAGCGCCGGAACGACTTGCGGATCGGGTCGAGGACGAGATCGCCCTCGTCCGAGACGCCGCCGCCGACGATGAACGCGGACGGGTCGAACAGCGAGGCGAGGTCGGCGAGTCCGGCGCCGGCCCAACGGGCCAGCTCGCGGAACGAGTCGATCGCCACCGGGTCGCCCTGCCGGGCGGCCGTGCTGATGTGCTTGCCCTCGATGCCGTCCACCGTGCCGTCGCCCAGGGCGAGAAGGACCGCGGCGTTCTCCGGGGTGGCGTTGGCACGCTGCTTCGCGTACCGGACGAGCGCGCGCCCGGATGCGTACTGCTCCCAACAGCCCTGACTGCCGCAGCCGCAGAGCAGCCCGTCCGGGACGACCCGGATGTGGCCGAATTCGGCGGCCACACCGAAGCGTCCGCGGCGCAGTTTGTTGCCGATGATGATGCCGCCGCCGAGGCCGGTGCCGAGCGTGATGCAGATGACGTCGTCGTGGCCCTGGCCTGCACCGAATCGGTATTCGCCCCAGGCCGCCGCGTTGGCGTCGTTCTCGACGACGACCGGGAGGCCGACGCGCTGCTCGACCTTGTCCTTCAGTGGCTCGTGCCGCCAGTCGATGTTCGGCGCGAACAGCACAGTGGCACGCTTGTCGTCGACGTATCCGGCAGCGCCGATGCCGACCGCTTCGACCTCGTGTCCCTCGCTGGCGCCGGACACCGCCGCCGCGATCGCGTCCACGATGCCTTCAGCCGTCGGCGGGGTCGGCACCTTGAACATCGAGAGGATCCGGCCCTCTTCGTCGACCACTCCAGCCGCGATCTTCGTGCCGCCGATATCGACGCCGATGGTGAGTCCCATAAATCCCTCAGTTTCGGTCGAGCCCCGCTATGGCCAACCGTACCCGAGCCCCGCTTCCCGCCCTATCGGTGCCGGTCAGTCCAGGTCGATGTGTTCGCCCGGCCCGCTGTCGTCGTCACGCGGGTCGGTGGGGTCGCCGGCCTTCTTCGAGGCGCGGCCGGGGTCGGCGGCGCCCTGGGTCCAGCGGCGTTCCTGGCCTTCGACGGCGGAGCGGTAGGCGGCGAGGAGTTCGCTGCCGGCCGCGGCGATGTGGCCGAAGACGTCCGGATTGCGTTCGATGACGGGCTCGACGGCGGCCTTCGCCTGCTTGATCACCTGCTGTACGGCCCCCTGGGCTGCGACGCCGAACAGCGGTGACTGGAGGGAGGCGACCTTGTCGGCCACGGCGTCGACCAACTTGCGGAGCTCCTCGGCCGCGGAACCGGTCGGCGGGCCGTACTCGGCGCGGCGACGGGCCTTCTCGGCTTCCAGGTCCTCGGCGCAGGCCTTGGCCCACGCGTCGTCGTCGACGGGACGATCGGTGGCTTCGCTCATGGCGGACTCCTGCGACGTGGTTGCGGACGTCGCGCGTGCGGAGGTGTGGTCCACCGCCGTATACGGGACGCGTACTACCGACGTTACCCGAACGGTGGTACGCCGTTCAGGAGGTACGCGGCCACAATGCGGGGTCCGGCGTGAACCGGACCCGCAGCACACCGTCCGTCAGCGCGGCGCCGGAGACGGTGCAGCGGCGCAGCCCGGACTCCAGCGGCACGATCCGGTGGAACGGGCCGACGGTCAGAAGCAGTTCGTCGCCGCGCCGGACCAGCTGCAGGTCCTCCTTGACGGCTCCGGGCAGCGGCAGGCACCAGACCAGGATCCTCTCGCCGTCCTCACCGGCGGCAGGCCGCGGCGAGACGGTCGCGTCCGGTCGGCCACGGAGCGGTTCCGGCAGCTCGTCGTGGCCGTCCGGGGCTTTCGGGTCCTCGACCCACCAGGGGTCCTGGGCGCGTCCGCCCGGCCGGTCGTCCAGCTCGACGGCGAGCCCGTCCCCCGCGAAGAGCCCGCCGCCGGTGCCCGCCGCCTCAAAGGTGGTGCAGCTCGACAAGGTGGCGAGGAGGGTGAGGTCGTCGAGCCCCTGCGGGTCCCGGCCGAGATGGGGCACCTCGCACAGGGATGCGGCCGGCACCCACTCCTCGTACCAGTGGCCGATGCACTTTTCCTGCTGGGCGGCGAGATCGGCGAACCAGGGGTCGGAGGAATGCCTGGGCAGCACCCGGTTGACGGTGAGCGTGTCGACGCGCAGCCCGTGCAGGGCGAGTCCGGTGCGGGCGGTGTGCAGGGCGTCCTCGGCGGCGGGTCCCGGTTCGGCAACGAGGCGGACCGTGGTGCTGCGGTCCTCGACCAGGGTCTGGACGGAGGCCAGCTCGGCGTCCCGGCGGGCGGCGGCCTCGTACAGCCACTGGGCGGGCATCGGGACGCCGGCGAGCTGGGCGAGCATCGGGCGCAGGGCGCGGGCGGCCTGGCGCTCCGGGGGCAGCAGGCGGCGCAGATAGCGGCGCAGCTGTTCGGGCAGGGCGAGTACGGCGAGGGCTTCGCGCAGCGGGGGCAGGTCGACGACGAGGGTGTCGTAGCCGTCGCGCGACCAGTCGCCCCGGGCGGCCCGGCGCAGGGTGTGCAGCAGGGCGAGCTGGGTGCTGCCGGGGAGTTCGGTCAGCTCCTCGCCGTCGAGCCGGTTCCCGCCGAGCAGGCCGAGTACGGAGGACGCCTGGTCCTGGAGGGCGAGAAGTTCGGTACGGAAGTGCTCGCCGGAGTCGATGCGGGCGAACCGGAGTCCCTCGGTGACCTCGATGGGTTCCGTATCGGTGGGGAAACCGGGTATGGCGTCGGCGGAGAGCAGCAGTGTGCGGCTGCCGCGGCGGGCCGCGGCCAGTGCGGTCGCCGCCGCAACAGTGGTACGGCCGGCGCCGCCGGGGCCGGTGACGAGGACCGTACGCATCCGGTCAGCCTCGCGGGAGTGACTCGACGCGCTTCTTCAGACCGGCCAGCGCGCGGTCGATGATGACCTTCTCCGCCTTGCGCTTGATCATGCCGAGCATCGGGATCTTGACGTCGACGGTCAGCCGGTAGGTGACCTCGGTGCGGCTGCCGTCGCCGAGCGGGGCCAGTGTGTAGGAGCCGTCGATGGCGCGCAGCATCTGGGACTTGACCAGGGTCCAGCTGACCTCGTGGTCGCCGGTCCAGGTGTAGGCGAGCGTGTGGTCGTCCTTGATCGCACCGGCGTCGAGGACCAGCCGGACCTTCTCGGCGCGGCCCTGCTCGTCCTTGGCGAGGACCTCGGCCTCCTTGACCTCACCGGTCCACTCCGGGTACCGGTCGAAGTCGGCGATGACGCCCATGACGTCGGCCGGTGCCGCCTCGATCGTGATGGTCGAGCTGGTGTGTTCAGCCATCGCTGTGGCTCCTCCAGTGCGGTGTACCGGTCGGTCGGCAGAGGCCTGCCGCCAGAAGGCTATCGCGTGCGGGGAGCGCATCGTCCCAGGGTCAGGGCCGTGTGGTCACCACTCCAGGGCCCAGGGCCGGCCGGTCGAGGCGAAGTGACCGACGTTGACACATTCGGTGGCGCCGATCCGCATCCGGCGGACCAGCGGCTGGTGGACGTGGCCGAAGACGGCGTACCGGGGGCGGGTCCGGCGGATCGCGTCGAGGAGCGCCCTGCTGCCGCGCTCGAACCGGCGCGCCACCGTGTCGTAGGTCAGCTCGGGTACGTCGGGCGGGATGTGCGTGCACAGGACGTCCACCTCGCCCACCGCCTCGATCTTGGCGGCGTACTCCTCCTCGCTGATCTCGTACGGGGTGCGCATCGGCGTTCGGAGCCCGCCGCCGACGAAGCCGAAGACGCGGCCGCCGATCTCGGCGCGTTCGCCGTCCAGGACGGTGGTGCCGGGGCGGGCGTATTCGGGCCAGAGATCAGGGATATCGACATTGCCGTACGTGGCATACGTCGGTGTGGGGAAGGCCGCGAACATCTCGGCGTACTGATGGCGCACCGCACCGACGATGGCGGCATCGCGGTCCAGGCCCGCCCAGAGACGGCGGCCGAAGTCACGGGCCTCCTCGTAGCGGCGGGCGGTGCGCAGCTCGACGATCCGGTCGGCGTTCTCCACGCCGAAGAGTTCGGGGAAGATGCCGCGCGAGTGGTCGGCGTAGTCGAGGAAGAGCACCAGGTCGCCCAGGCAGATGAGGGCGTCGGCGCCGTCCCCGGCCCGGGCCAGGGCTTCGGTGTTCCCGTGCACGTCGCTGACCACGTGGATCCGGGTACGGCGTGCGGTCGCACCCTCGCGGCTGTTCGCTCCGGCTGGCATGACGATCACCCTAGGGCGCCGCCGACGGCCTGGGTAGGGCCCGCCGGACCTGCGAATACTTCATGCTTGTCACCTGGGTGCACTACTGTGCGCGCGAGGATCACCGAGTTGTGTGACGCATAAGACATCTGGCCGGAACCCCCTATCCGGAACCGAGTACTGGTGGGTAACGTCCGGGCAGTCCAGTCGTGCTCACCTCACTGAGCACCCTGCCAGTCTTGGACCGCAGCCGGTGCGTCACACAGAGCCGTGGCACCGGAGCCCGATGAGGAGCAGCAGTCTTGCGCGAGTTCAGCCTTCCGGCCCTGTACGAGGTTCCCTCGGACGGCAACCTGACGGATCTCATCCGCCGCAATGCCTCTCAGCATCCCGACGCAGCGGTGATGAGCCGCAAGGTGGCGGGCGTGTGGACCGATGTCACCGCCACCCAGTTCCTGGCCGAGGTCAGAGCCGCCGCCAAGGGCCTGATCGCCGCGGGTGTGCAGCCCGGTGACCGGATCGGTCTGATGTCCCGTACTCGTTACGAGTGGGTGCAGCTGGACTTCGCGATCTGGAGCGCGGGCGCGGTCACCGTCCCGGTGTACGAGACCAGCTCCGCCGAGCAGGTCCAGTGGATCCTCGGCGACTCCGGCGCGGTCGCGGTGATCGTGGAGAGCGACGGGCATGCCGAGTCCGTCGCGGCCATGCGCGACCGGCTGCCGGAGCTGCGCAACGTGTGGCAGATCGACAAGGGCGCGGTCGACGAGCTGACCGCGTCGGGTGCGGAGGTCTCGGACGAGACCGTGGACCTGCGCAGCACCGGCGCCAAGGCCGACGACCCGGCCACCATCGTCTACACCTCGGGCACCACCGGCCGCCCCAAGGGCTGTGTGCTCACGCACCGCAGCTTCTTCGCCGAGTGCGGCAACGTGGTGGAACGGCTGAAGCCCCTCTTCCGTACCGGCGAGTGCTCCGTACTGCTCTTCCTGCCCGCGGCCCATGTCTTCGGCCGGCTGGTCGAGGTGGCCGCGGTGATGGCCCCGATCCGGCTCGGCTGCGTACCGGACATCAAGAACCTCACCGATGAGCTGGCCGCGTTCCGGCCGACGCTCATCCTCGGTGTGCCGCGGGTCTTCGAGAAGGTCTACAACTCGGCGCGTGCCAAGGCGCAGGCCGACGGCAAGGGCAAGATCTTCGACAAGGCCGCGAACACGGCGATCGCGTACAGCCGCGCGCTGGGTACCCCTCAGGGCCCGTCCATGGGCCTGAAGTTCAAGCACAAGGTCTTCGACCGGCTGGTCTACAGCAAGCTGCGCGCCGTGCTCGGCGGCCGCGGCGAGTACGCGATCTCGGGCGGTGCGCCGCTGGGCGAGCGGCTCGGGCACTTCTACCGCGGCATCGGCTTCACGGTGCTGGAGGGCTACGGCCTCACGGAGACGTGCGCGGCCACCGCGTTCAACCCGTGGGACCGGCAGAAGATCGGTACGGTCGGCCAGCCGCTGCCCGGCTCGGTCGTCCGGATCGCCGACGACGGCGAGGTGCTGCTGCACGGCGAGCATCTGTTCGCGAGCTACTGGAACAACGAGGCGGCGACGGCCGACGCGCTGGCCGACGGCTGGTTCCACACGGGCGACATCGGCACCCTCGACGAGGACGGCTATCTGACGATCACCGGCCGTAAGAAGGAGATCATTGTTACGGCGGGCGGCAAGAACGTCGCTCCCGCAGTGATCGAGGACCGGATCCGCGGGCACGCCCTGGTCGCGGAGTGCATGGTGGTCGGCGACGGGCGGCCGTTCGTCGGTGCGCTGATCACCCTGGACGAGGAGTTCCTGGGCCGCTGGGCCGAGGAGCACGGCAAGCCGGCCGGCTCGACGGTGGTGTCGCTGCGCGAGGACCCGGAATTGCTGGCCGAGGTGCAGCGGGCGGTGGACGACGGCAACGCGGCGGTGTCCAAGGCGGAGTCGGTACGCAAGTTCCGCATCCTGGCCTCGCAGTTCACCGAGGAGGCCGGCCACATCACGCCCTCGCTGAAGCTGAAGCGCAATGTGGTGGCGAAGGACTTCGCGGACGAGGTGGAGTCGATCTACCACGGCTGATCCCGTTGCAGGTGTACGGGGAGGGGCTCGCGCGACAGGTCGTGCGGGCCCCTCCCCGTGTCCTCAGAGCAGCGCCTTGAGATGCTCCGCGAGCAGGTCCCAGCGCCACTTCTCCTCGACCCAGGCCCGGCCCCGCTCCCCCATCCGCCGGCACAGTTCGGGGTCGCCGAGCAGGGTGGCGACGCGGTCGGCGGTCTCCTCGACGGAACCGCCCCGCACCACCCAGCCGGTTTCGCCGTCGAGTACGGCGTCGGGGGCGCCGCCCGAGTCGCCCGCCACCACCGGCAGTCCGGTAGCGGACGCCTCCAGGTAGACGATGCCGAGCCCCTCGACGTCGAGGCCGCCGCGACGGGTGCGGCACGGCATCGCGAAGACGTCGCCCGCGCCGAAGTGGGCGGGCAGCTCCTCCCAGGGCACCGGCCCGGTGAACCGCACCGAGTCGGCGACGCCGGTCTCCGCGGCCAGCTTCTCCAGTTGCTTGGCGTACGGTCCGCCCCCGACGATCAGCAGGACGGCGTCCGGCTCCCGCGCCAGAATCGCGGGCATCGCGAGGATCAGGGTGTCCTGGCCCTTGCGGGGCACCAGCCGCGACACACAGACGACGACGGGCCGGTCCGAGAGCCCGAGCCGGGCCCGGATCCGGTCCCCGCCCGAGTCCGGGTGGAAGGTCTTCTCGTTGACGCCGGGCGGCAGTTGGACCATGCGGCCGGCGGCCTCGGGGGTGAGCGCGCCGGCGATCCGGGAGCGGGTGTACTCGCCGAGGTACGTGATCGTGTCCGTGCCCTCGCCTATCCGGCGCAGCAGCTGGCGGGACGCGGGAAGCTGGGCCCAGCCGGCCTCGTGCCCGTGGGTGGTGGCGACCAGCCGCCGGGCACCCGCCCTCCGCAGTGCCGGTGCCATCAGCCCGAGGGGGGCCGCGGCCCCGAACCAGACGGAGGTGCAGTCGTGTTCGCGCAGCAGCTGGACCGCGCGCCGGGTCACCCGCGGGGTCGGCAGCAGCATCGTCGTAGGGTCACGGACGACGGTGAACGGCTGCTCGGCGTCGAAGGCGGCGGTGGCCGCGACGCCCTCGGGGCTCCGCTTCCAGGTGGAGGCGTAGACGACGAGCCGGCCAGGGTCCAGGCGGAGTGCCATATTGTGCAGAAATGCCTGGATACCGCCGGGTCGGGGCGGAAAGTCGTTGGTCACGATCAGGGTCTTGTCCATCTCCGCCGACAGTACCGAACGGCCCGGCCTGATGGCTCGCCCGCAGCCAGGACGTGCATCATGGCTCGGAGCCACTGGCGAAGGGGATGGGCGCGGGCATGACAGCAGCAGGCGGCACCGGCAGATTTCTCGCACCCGTCGCGGTGTGGGCCCTCACCAGGGCCGCGTTACTGCTCTGTGTCTTCAAGGTCGTCACGTTGCCGGGCCCGGACGTGACGAGCGACGTCTCGGTGATCTACCACGGCTGGTCCGAGGTGCTGAAGACCGGCACGTATCCGCTGGACGACGTCACCTGGCAGTACCCGCCCGTCGCGGCGCTCGCCGTCCTCTCCCCCGCCCTGCTGCCGTTCCTGGACTACGCCTCGGCCTTCTTCGTCCTCGCCTGCCTCTGCGACGCGCTGGTGCTCGGCCTGCTGCTGTACGCGGGCCGCCGTACCGGCAGGCGGACCGCGGGCGGCTGGGTGTGGGTGGCGGGGGTGCCTCTGCTCGGCACGACCGCGTACGCGCGGTACGACGTGATGGTGACGGCGGTCGCTGTGGCGGCGCTGCTGGCGGGGGTACGGCATCCGCGGGTGCTGGGAGCTCTGGCCGCCTTCGGCGCGCTGCTGAAGGTGTGGCCGGTGCTGCTGCTGGCCGGGACCGCGCGCGGGGAGTCGACCCGCCGCTCATGGACGGCGGCGGTGGTGACGGCGGCCGGGCTGCTGGTGGCGTGCACGGCCGCGTTGCCGGGAGCGCTGGCCTTTCTCGGGTTCCAGCGCGACCGCGGCACCGAGGTCGAGTCGCTGGGGGCGCTGGTCTTCCATGTGGCACGGCAATTCGGCTGGCAGGGCCGGGTGGAGTTCAACTACGGGTCGCTGGAGTTCCTGGGCCCGCATGTACCGCTGGTGAGCACGCTGGCACTGGGACTGAGCATCGCCGCGTTCGGCTGGCTGGTGGTCTGGCGGCTGCTGGCCCGTGACTTCGGGGTGAGCACGCCGGCCGACGCGGCGTTCACGGCGGTGCTGCTGTTCACGACCACGAGCCGGGTGATCAGCCCTCAGTACATGCTGTGGCTGGTCGGTCTCGCGGCTGTCTGTGTGGTCTTCCGGTCCAGCCGGATGGCGCTGCCGGCCGTTCTGGTGCTGGTCGCGACGGGAGTCACCCAGCTGGAGTTCCCGCTCGGGTTCATGCACGTGGTGACCAGCGACGCGCAGGGCGTGGCGCTGATGTTCGTACGCAACGGTCTGCTGGTCGCGGCGGCCCTGGTCGCGTCCCGGCGGCTGTGGAAGGAGACGGTGCCCGCGCCGGTCCGCCGGGACCGGCACCGGCTGCCGGTCCGGTCGTCCGCCCCGGCGGAGCGGGTCAGCCGAGACGGGACCGCAGATACTCCCGCCAGCGCGCCGTGAACTCCTGCGGCGTCGTGCCGAGCACGTCCTGCATCGCCTGCTCCACCGCTTCGTCCCGTCCTGAGTGCCCCCCGACGGCCCGGTAGAAGGCGAAGAGTTTCTGCTCGCCCCAGTGGTCGGCGATGAGCGCGCACGCCAGCCAGCCGCCCTCGTACGCCCTCGCAAGGCGCCCGGAGTCTCCCGCGAACCCGAACTCCTCGGCGGCGGGCAGTTCGGCGGGCAGCTCACCGCGCCGGACCGCGTCGGCCAGTTCGGGTGCGGCCTGCGCGGCGGTCCGGTGCTCGGCACGGTAGGCCGCCCAGTCGGCGAAGCCCTCGGAGAGCCAGGTCGGGGTGGACGCGGAGGTGCGGGCGCGGGTGGCGACATGGGCGGTCTCGTGGGTGAGGACGATCCGCTGCCCGAACGTGCCGAGCGTCGCGTACGCCTGAGGGTTGACGATCACCCGGTCCGCGGGTGCCCGGCCGCCGGTCTCACCGGTGGTGACGGCCGCGATGCCCCGGTAGTTCGCCACCGGTGACCCCAGCAGCCCGGCCATGTCGTCGATCGTCTCCGGTACGAGGACCACCACGCGGCCGGCCCAGCGCTCCGGCCAGGCGGCGGAGACGGCGGGCACCGCGCGGTCCGCGGTGCCCGCGATCGCGCGGAGCTCCGCCGTTGTCCGCCCCACACCGAGGACGAGACTTCGCCTGCCCCGTACGACCTCGACGTCGCCCTGCTGCCACAGCTGCAAGCCGCCGTCCCGGCCGGCCCGGTCCGCGGTGATGTACCAGCGGCCGTCCGCCGGGTCCCGCTCCAGGTCGAGCACCCGGTCCGCGGTGACCGGAGCACTGTCGTAGCCCGCGATCCGGTAGCGCAGCTCGACATCGGCGGTGGCTCGGTCGGCTCCGTGCCTGCGCACGTCCGTCACCGTGTACGCCCATGAGCTCAGCGGCACGTCGGCGAGATGGGCCAGCTCGCGGCGCTGGGCCGTCCGCAGCCCGGTGGCCCCGGGGGCGAGTGCGGCGAGGAAGCCGTCCGGGTCGTGGTCCAGGACGGCGGCGGCGCGGCGGTTCAGGGCGGCGCTGATGGCCCGGACGGTGGGGTCGGGGGTGGCGGGGGCCGCGCAGGCGGATGCGAGCAGCAGTCCGGCGAGCGCCGCGCCCGCCGCGCGCCGCCGTCCGTCATGCCCCCGCCCTGCGGTGCGCTCCTGATCAGCCACCTGACCGAGGGTACGGGTCAGACGCGGGTCACCGAGGAGACCGGCATCATGCCGACCGGGTCGTAGCGGACCGAAGCACCCGGATGCGGGGCGTGGATCACCTGCCCGTTGCCCACGTACATCCCGATATGGCTGGCGTCCGAGCGGTAGGCGACCAGATCGCCGGGGCGGGCCTCGGAGAGCGGCACCATGTGACCGGCGTACCGCTGCGCCTGCGAGGTGCGCGGCAGGCTGACACCGGCCTGGGCGTACGCCCACTGCATCAGCCCGGAGCAGTCGAATCCGGCGGGTCCGCTGGCGCCCCAGATGTACGGGAGTCCGATGGCCCGGCGGACGGCCATGACGGCGGCCGCCGCCCGGGACGAGCCGGCCGGCAGACCGGCCAAGGCGAAGAAAGAGGCGTCGCGGCCGGAGCGCGAGGTGCCGTCGAAGGCCGCCCGGTCCGCGGCAGGCAGCGAGGTCAGCAGCTGCCGGGCCTGCCGGAGCTTGCCCTCGACGGTCCGTTTGTGGCGAGCGGCGGCTGCCCTGTCGCGCTCCAGGCCGGCGAGCGAGCGGGCAGCCTCCGCACGGACCTGCGCGAGGCCACGCCGGGCGTGCTGGAGCTCGTGCAGGGCGGTGGTCTGACGGTCGTTCAGCCGGTCCAGGATGGCTGCCCGGTCGAGGTAACTGTCCGGATCGGCGGAGAGCAGCAGGGCGAGTGAGGGGTCGATGCCACCGGAGCGGTACTGCGCGGCGGCGGCCGAACCGAGCGCCATGCGCATCCGGTTGATCCGTTCCTGACCGCGGGCCGCCTGCTCCTGGGCCAGGTTCAGCTCGCCGCGCAGCCGGTCGGCGTCCTCCCCCGCCTTGTTGTACTGCTCGGTGGCGCGCTCCGCCTCGCGGTACAGCCGGTCGGTCTCGGCCCTGGCGGTCCGGGACGTGCCCTTCGGGTCGGCGTGCGCGGCTGCCGCCCCGAGCGTGGCGGCAGCGGTCGCAGCGGCCGCGGACAGGACTGTGACCCGGACGCTCCGGTTGACGCCGGGCTGTGTGGAACGGCGATGGGACACCACAGGACGCCGCACTCCCTTCCGCTGTACGCAGACGTACGCGGCCCCCTGCCGCCCGGGACGGGCGGACCGACGGACGGGAGCCGCACAGCAGACAGACAGTAGTCGGGCGACTACGGAGCGCACGAACGACTGCGGCGGATGGGTGCAGGTCACGAACGACGGCGCCCCGCCGGTGACCTGTGGTCTCCGGCGGGGCGGGCCGTCTGTGCGGGGCGCGGCAATTCGCCCGTTCGAGCGTCGTCAGCCGACGCGCACGCCGAACTGGAAGCTGCCGATGGTGTTCATCGACTCGTAGCGGACCACCGCGCCCGGGTACGGGGCGTGCACAACGGTGTTGTTGCCCGCGTACAGAGCCACGTGCGACGTGCTGTTGAAGAAGACGAGGTCGCCCGGCTTGAGGGCGCTGCGGCCTATCTGCACGCCGTCGTTGATCTGGGTGTACGTGACGCGGCTGATGTGGACACCCGCCTGGGCGTAGGCCCACTGGGTCAGGCCCGAGCAGTCGTAGGAGTTGGGGCCGGTGCCGCCCCGGAAGTACGGCTTGCCGATCTGACTGGCGGCGGCATTCAGGGCGGCGGCGCCGCGGGCGGAGGCGGGAACCTCGTTGCCCAGGTTGACCCGGTCGCTGGCGGCGCGGCTCGCGCGCTGGTCGGCCTGGGCCATCTTCTCGCGCTCGGCGGCGGTCAGGGTGTTGAGCAGGCGCTGCGCCTCGGCGAGCTTGCCCTGGAACTTCTTCTTGTTCTCGCCGAGCGTCTTGCGGACGTCCGCGATGTCGTTCAGTTTGTCCTGGGCCTCCTTGCGCTGCTGCGCGAGGGCCCGCTGCTTCTCCTGGATCTTCTCCAGCGAGTCGGCCTGCTTGGCCGTCAACTGGTCGAGGGCCGAGGCCTCGTCGAGGAAGGTGTCCGGGTCCGAGGCGAGGAAGAGCTGCACGGACGGGTCGATGCCGCCGGAGCGGTACTGCGCGGCGGCGAGCGAACCAAGGCCGCTGCGAAGCGTGTTGAGCTCCTGCTGACCGCGGGCCACCTTGTCCTGCAGCGCGCCGACCTGCTTTTCGAGCTTCTTCTGCTGCTCCTGGGCCCCGTTGTACTTCTCGGAGGCCTTCTCCGCCTCGTGGTAGAGCTTGTCGACCTTCGCCTTGACCTCACTCTTGGTCGGCTTGGGGTCGGCGTGGGCGGCCTGGGAGGTCAGGGCCACGGCCGCGGCGGCGGTCGCGGTGAGCACGGTCACACGGGCGCGGCTCGGCTGCTTGGGACGACGGTGGGACGCCACGAAGGCGAGCTCCTTCTTCCTCTGAGCCGCCTACCGGGCTGTGGGGGGAAAGGATCCCCGGCTCCGTGCACGTCACGGACTCGGCGGTTCCTTCGCCGCCACCCCGGATGGGTGATCAACCGTGCGAAGGTTCGAAGCCCGACCCTAGTGACCATCTTGTGATCAGTTCAAATCCTCGCAAGAAAAATCTCGCCTCAACAGGTACTTCTTTACTCTCATCACACAGGGCGTAGCGACGACTTGACGGTGCGTTCCCTGATTTCCGGCAACTGGCTACAAGGCGCGTCAGACGCGCGAAAGCCGCTTCAGGAGCAAGACGGACGCAACGGGCCTGGCCCCTGCCTTCGCCACGCCGTCCGCCACTTCACGGTCGGTGGAGACCACCACGACGGGCCTGCCCGGCGGTTCGGCGCGGGCGAGCTGGCGGATGAGTTCGTCGGCGGTCACGCCCGGCTTGCTGAACAGCACACGCACCCCACGCGGAGGTGCGAGCAGCACCGGAGCGGCCAGTTCGGCCCCGTCGAAGACACAGGTCATCTCGGCGCCGGACTGCGCGGCAAGCACCGCGAGACCGCCCAGCAGCCGCAGCCGCTGCTTCTCCAGCGGCAGCTGCGGATAGCCGGTCTTGGTGACGTTGTAGCCGTCCACGATCAGATGTGCCTGCGGCAGCGCGAGCAACTGGTCGAGCAGGGCCGGATCGGTCTCCGAAAGAGCCCTGGCGGCAATGTCCTTGGGCGACATCGCGCCGGGCTCGACCGCGTCGACACCGTCCGCGGGGCGGATCGAGGAGGGCGGCAGGGCCAGTTCGCGGCGCAGCCCCCGGGCCGCGTCGAGCACCGTGTCGAGGAGCAGCCGCAGCCGCATGTCCTCGACCGAACGCCCCTCCCTGGAGGCTCTGCGGCTCGCCTCGACGGACGCCTCCGCCTCACCGAGCCGAGCCCGCAGCCGCCGGGTCTCGCTCTCTGCGGCGGAGATCCGGGCGGCCGCCTCGGCCCGCAGGGCGTCGGCCTCGGCCTTGCCCCGGCGCACCGCGGCCTCGCCGCGCTTGACCTCGTTGAGGGCGGACCGCAGTTTGCGCTGCAGCGAATCGGCTTCCTTGCGGGCCGCGTCGAGTTCGGCGCGGAGCCGTTCCGTCTCGCTCTTCGTCTGGGTCCGGGCCTGGGCGAGCTCCTCGCGCAGCCGTTCCAGCTCGCGCCGGCTCTCCTCGTCGGCCCGCTCGGCGTCGGCGCGCTGGACCTCCTCGCCGGCGGCGGCGACCAGTTTCACCCAGCCGACCGGGCGCAGCACATAGGCTGCCGCGGCCACATCGACGGGATCGGCGGCGGCCGGCGGCGACCCGGCCTCCACGGCAGCGGCCAGCTCCGACTGGGACTCCCGGAGCCGTTCGCCGATGCGCTGACGGAACAGGGTGTCGCTCTCCAGGGCGGCCGCCATCGCGTTCCCGGCGAACTTGGCGCGCCGGGTCGGGGTGAAGCGGGCGTACTGCCTGAGCTGGGCCGGGAGTTCGGTGACGGTCAGGCCGCCGAACGCGTCCGAGACCAGCGCGACGACCCGCCGCCGGACGCCTTCGGGCAGCGGGCGGTCGAGCGCCTCGACGGCGTCGCCGGCTCCATCGGCCGGCTCGGCGCCGCTATCGGGCTGCTCCACGATCCGTCACCCCAAAATGTCTGTCCGCACGGCCCCGTCAGGAGTCGGCACCCGGCCTGTCGACTAGTTCGATCTGGTCCACCGCGTTGCACCAGCGGCAGCGGACCGACTCGATGGTCTCACTGACCACCTCGCGTTCCTCGACGGTCGACTCACCGGCCAGGTCGAGATGGACGTATTCGACGACCTTGGAGGTGCGGGTCACGTCGAAGCGGGTGAGATTTCCGCAGAGCGTGCAGCGCCAGCGGGTCCCGTCGGTCGGCTGGGGAACCGTCGTCATCGTTGCGTCCTCTTTCGTCGAGCGTCGTGCTGCTTCCCGCACAGGATCTCGCGGTGCGCCGTCGAACTGCGGATCTCCTGCTGTAACCCTACGGCCTTGCACTTACCCATAGACACGGCGAGGCGGTCTGTCCCGTTCCGTCACCTTGCGTCATGCTCTGTGCATGATCGATCGGCGGGCCGCGAGAGACGGAGTGACCGGCAGGCTCCTGCGCGCCGCCACGGCGGCCGGTGCGCAGGTGACATATGCGCTCATCGCCCTGTGCTGCGCCGTCTTCCTGATCAGCCCGCTCTCCGGCTTCAACTCCACATACGGCACCGCCGACACCCTGCTCGCCGCCCAGGCCGAGTACTTCGAACGCTGGGGGGTGATCCCGAGCGAGCTGTGGGCGGGCTCCGCGCAGGCCCTGCTCACCCCGCTGACCGCTCTGTTCGTGCACGGCAGCTGGCTCCATCTGCTCGGCAACATGCTCTTCCTGTACGTGTTCGGGGCGATGGCCGAGGAGCGGATGGGCCGCGCCGAATTCCTCTTCTTCTACCTTGGCTGCGGCTATCTCGCACTGCTGGCGTACGCGGCGGCGCACGCGAACTCCGACCAGACCCTCGTCGGCGCATCAGGAGCGATTTCCGCGGTGCTCGGGGCGTTCCTCTACCTGTTTCCCCGGGCGCGGGTGACCAGCCTCTTCCCGTTCCTGCTCTTCCTTCCGCTGCGCTTTCCCGCCTGGATCGTGCTGATCTTCTGGTTCGCACTGCAGTGGATGGCGGCGCAGGGCGCGGGCAACGGTCCGGGGGTGGCGTATCTCGCCCACGTGGTCGGCTTCGTCTGCGGCTTCCTCTACGCCTGGGGACGCTACCGCGGTGGGGCTAGAGTGAAGGCTCCAGCCACGGCCACCGAGGGAGAAAGCCAGCCGTGATCACCGCGATCGTGCTCATCAAAACCAGCGTGGACCGGATCCCGGAGATCGCCGAGGCCATCGCCGCGCTGGACAATGTCAGCGAGGTCTTCTCGGTCACCGGTACGTACGACCTGATCGCCATGGTCCGGGTGGCCAGGCACGACGACCTCGCGGACGTCATCCCCGGCCGGATCAGCAAGATCCCGGGCGTCGAGGGCACCGACACCCATGTCGCGTTCCGTACGTACTCGCAGCACGACCTGGAGGCGGCCTTCGCCATCGGTCTCGACGCGTAGGTTCGCGTCGCACTTCGGCCGGGGACGGGCACTGCTGCCCGTCCCCGGCCGAAGTACGACGGGCCCGTCAGATCTGCGCTGCGCCCCGGTCCGGGACACAGCGGCCGTCCTCGGTGCGATACGTCCACCGGGCCCCCTTGCTCACCAGTTCCTTGACCGCGCGGACAAAGCGCTCGATGTGCTCGTCCGGCGTACCGGCGCCGAAACTGACCCGGATCGCGTTCAGCGAGGGGGTCCCCCCGGTCGAGCCCGTTCGAGACTGGGGGAGTTCGCCCGGCTCGGCCTCCGGCGCACCGCACTCGCCCGGGTCCTGCGGGTCGCCGCCCAGCAGAGTGCGGACCAGCGGGTGGGCGCAGAACAGTCCGTCGCGTACCCCGATGCCGTATTCGGCGGAGAGCGCCGCGGCGAAGTGCGAGCTGTTCCAGCCCTCCACCACGAAGGAGATGACGCCGACCCGCGGGGCGTCGTCGCCGAACAGCGACAGCACCTTGACCTGGGGAACCTCGGCGAGGCCTTCGCGGACCCGGGTGACGAGCTGCTGCTCACGGGCGACGAGCCGGTCGAAGCCTGCCTCGGTGAGCGCCTTGCAGGCGGAGGCGATGGAGTGGACGCCGATGACGTTGGGCGAACCGGCCTCGTGGCGGGCGGCGGTCGAGTGCCACTCGACGTCCACTCCGCCGTCGGTGCGCCGGGCGACCTTCCGCGAGGCGCCGCCACCGGCGAGGTACGGCTCGGCGTCCTGCAGCCAGTCGGCGCGGCCCGCGAGGACACCGGAGCCGAACGGCGCGTACAGCTTGTGTCCGGAGAAGGCGACCCAGTCGACGTCGAGCCCGGCGATGTCCACCGGGTGGTGCGGGGCGAGCTGCGCAGCGTCGAGCACGATCCGGGCGCCGTGCGCGTGGGCGGTGGCGGCCAGCTCCTTCACCGGCCACAGCTCACCAGTGACATTGGAGGCGCCGGTGACGCAGACCAGCGCCGGCCCGATGGGGCCTCCCCCGCTCGAACGGAGTGGAGAGCTCGGGGATGGGTCGCGGTCGGCGAGCGCCCGCTCCAGCGTCTCGACGGCCTCGGCCGGGGTGCGCGGGGCGTTGAGGTAGGTGACGCGGGCGTCGCGCCAGGGCAGCAGCGAGGCGTGGTGTTCGGTCTCGTACACGAAGACCTGGCAGTCGGCGGGGAGCACCGCGGCGAGCAGGTTCAGCGAGTCGGTCGTCGACCGGGTGAAGATCACCTGGTCTCCCTCGGGGCGGCAGCCGAGGAACTCCGCGACGGTCGTGCGGCTGTTCTCGAAGAGGTCCGTGGAGAGCTGCGAGAGGTAACCGGCGCCGCGGTGGACGCTGCCGTAATACGGGGCGTACGCGGCGACGTCGTCCCACACGCGCTGCAGGGCCGGGGCGCTGGCCGCGTAGTCGAGGGCGGCGTACGTGACTTCACCACCGGTCACCAGAGGAACGGTCACATCCCGCCCGAGAACGGGCAGCGGGGTACAAATGGACTGATCGGCGGCAGCGGCGAGGACAGACATGGCGAACTCCCGTAAGAGGCAGGCGAATTCACTACGCCGACGGACACGCGGCAGCGCAGGAAGAAGAAAAGGGTGTGCGGAGAAGGGCCTTGGGCCCTATCGCATTCGCTTGCTCACAAGAGGCTCCTTGAGGACCAGGACCCCAGGGAGGTGACATTCAGAGATGCCGAGGGGTCCGCGCTTGCCGCAGACCTCGCTGCCTACGGCCTGGTCTTCACCCGGGGCACCCCGCCACGGACGGAGGGTTGCCGGACAGCGGGCCGGGGCCGTAGTCGCTGTCACTCATGACCTGCTCAGCATCCTGCCATACGTGCGCCGACGTGCAAGGCGCAGTCCAAGATCTGGACTGCGCCCTGTGCCGCATTTCCGTACGGTCAGGTGTTGCTGACCGCCACCCAGCGATCCAGCACCGCCCGGGCCGCACCCGAGTCGATGGATTCGGCGGCCTTCGCCATTCCGGCGGCGAGCTGCTCGTTCAGCGTGCCCTCGCCCGGGTCCAGCGCCACCAGCGCCGCCGCCGAGTTGAGCAGCACCGCTTCACGTACCGGACCCGTCTCGCCGGCCAGCAGCCGGCGGGCCACATCGGCGTTGTACGACGCGTCGGCGCCGCGCAGCGCCTCGACGGGCACCAGCTGCAGACCGACGTCACGCGGGTCGAACGCCTCCTCGCGCACCTCTTTGTCGCGGACCACCCAGACCCGGGAGGTCGCCGTGGTCGTCAGCTCGTCCAGACCGTCGTCGCCGCGGAAGACGAGCGCGGAGTTGCCGCGCGCCGCGAGCACGCCCGCGACGATGGGAGCCATCTTCGGATCGGCGACACCGACGGCCTGGGAGCGCACCTGCGCCGGGTTGGTGAGCGGCCCGAGGATGTTGAACGTGGTCTGCGCGCCGAGCTCCTTGCGGGCCTTCGCCGCGTACCGCAGGGCGGGGTGGAACTTCACGGCGAAGCAGAAGGTGATGCCGGCTTCCTCCGCCACCGCGGCAACACGCTGCGGGGTCAGCTCCAGGTTGACGCCCAGCTTCTCCAGGACGTCGGAGGCGCCGCTGGCCGAGGAGGAGGCCCGGTTGCCGTGCTTGACGACCTTGGCACCCGTGCCCGCGACGACGATCGCGGACATCGTGGAGATATTGACCGTCTTGGCGAGGTCGCCGCCGGTGCCGACGATGTCGACTGTGCGGCCCGGCACGTGGATCGTGGTGGCGTGCTCGTACATCGCGCGGACGAGTCCGGTGACCTCGTCGACAGTTTCGCCCTTGGCCCGCAGGGCGACGGCGAAACCGGCGATCTGCACGTCGGTCGCCTCGCCGCTCATGATGCTGTCCATCGCCCACGCGGTGTCGTCGGCGGTGAGGTCCTCGCCACGCAGCAGCGGGTTCAGCACGCCCGGCCAGGAACGAGCCGCCACGCTGTCGCCGCCGCCCGGGGTCACAACGTTCATGGTCCGCTCCTGGGGTCCACAGCCGATAAAGGGGATGCACTCCACCCTATCGAGCCCCGGGGACAGCGAAGAGCCCCGTCCATCGAATGGACGGGGCTCCTGCTGTGGCGATCAGTTCAGGTGATCAGTGGTGGCCGTGGCCGCTGGTGATCTCCTTGTACTCCTCGGCGGTGGCCTTTTCGATCTGGTGGTGCTCGCCGAAGTAGCCCTTGCTGAGCTTGGCCCGCAGCTTCTGCATCGCGGGCACCTTGCGCTCGACACCGTTCTCGTCGACCGTCGGGCCGATCTCGACCGGCTTGTACTGCTCGTGCGCGGTGAGCGTGTGCAGCTGCTCGGGACCGAGCGGCTCGTGGATCTCGACGAACTCACCGTGCGGCAGGCGCTTGATGATGCCGGACTCGCGTCCGTGCAGCACCTTCTCCTTGTCCCGGCGCTGAAGGCCGAGGCAGATCCGCTTCGTCACGATGAACGCGACGACCGGCCCCACGAAGATGAAGATCCGGACGAACCACGAGATGGCGTTCAGCGAGAGGTGGAAGTGCGTGGCCCAGAGGTCGTTGCCACCGCCGATGAAGACGATGACGTATTCGGTGATCCAGGCGACGCCGAAGGCCGTCCGGGTCGGGGCGTTGCGCGGGCGGTCCAGGATGTGGTGCTCGCGCTTGTCCCCGGTGATCCAGGACTCGACGAACGGGTAGACCGCGATGATCGCGAGCACCAGTCCGAAGGCCATCAGCGGGATGAACACGCCCAGGACGAGCGTGTGACCCCAGAGGTTGATCTCCCAGCCAGGCATCACTCGGATCAGACCCTCGGCGAAGCCCATGTACCAGTCGGGCTGAGCGCCGGTGGACACCTGGTCCGGGCGGTACGGGCCGATGGCCCAGATCGGGTTGATCGAGGCGATGCCCGCGATGATGGCGATGATGCCGAAGACCAGGAAGAAGAAGCCTCCTGCCTTCGCCATGTACACCGGCAGCAGCGGCATGCCGACGACGTTCTTGTTCGTCCGGCCGGGACCCGCGAACTGCGTGTGCTTGTGGTAGAAGACCAGGATCAGGTGCGCCACCAGCAGGCCGAGCATGATGCCCGGCAGCAGCAGGATGTGGATCGAGTAGAACCGGCCGACGAAGTCGTGACCGGGGAACTCCCCGCCGAACAGGAACATCGAGATGTACGTGCCGACGATCGGCATCGACAGGATCGCGCCCTGGGTGAAGCGGACACCCGTACCGGAGAGCAGGTCGTCCGGGAGCGAGTAGCCGGTGAAGCCGGTGAACATACCCAGCACGAACAGCAGGAAGCCGAACAGCCAGTTGATCTCACGCGGCTTGCGGAACGCACCCGTGAAGAAGACGCGCATCATGTGCACGAACATGCCGGCCAGGAAGATCAGCGCGGCCCAGTGGTGGATCTGGCGGACCAGGAGACCACCGCGGACGTCGAAGCTGATGTCCAGCGTCGAGGCGTAGGCCTCGGACATCCGGATGCCCTGCATCGGCTCGTACGAGCCGTGATACACGACTTCGTTCATGCTCGGGTGGAAGAACAGCGTCAGATACACACCCGTGAGGATGATGATGATGAAGCTGTAGAGGGCTACTTCACCGAGCATGAAGGACCAGTGGTCCGGGAAGATCTTGCGCATGTTGGACTTGGCCAGGGAGTAGATCCCGAGCCGGCCGTCCGCCCAGTCGGCCACCCGCTCACCGGCGGGCGCCTTGCGCTTGGTGTCGGTCACAGTACTCATCCGCGCTCCCAGAATGCAGGACCGACGGGCTCTTCGAAGTCACCGAGCGCTTCGAGGTTGCCCTCGGCGTTCACACCGATCCGCAGCTGCGGAAGGGCGTGACCGGCCGGACCGAAGATGACGCGGGCGCCGTCGGAGAGGTCGAAGGTGGACTGGTGGCACGGGCAGAGCACGTGGTGCGTCTGCTGCTCGTACAGGCTGATCGGGCAGCCGACGTGGGTGCAGATCTTCGAGAAGGCCACGATGCCCTCGTGGGCCCACTCGCGCTCGCGCTTGTCCTTGATGTTCTCCGGCTGGATACGGATGATCATCAGCGCGGCCTTGGCGATCTGGTTCTGGAAGTCCTCCGCGTCCTCGTTCAGGCCCTCGGGCATGGCGAAGGTCAGCGAACCGACGGCGACGTCCTCGGGACGCAGCGGCAGCATCGTGTTCATGTTGATGAGCTGCTTGCCCTTGGCCCACAGGGTGTTGCGGAGCTTCTTCTCCGGCAGCGGACCGAGGTCGCGCAGCAGCATCACACCGGAGAGCGGCACCAGGGCCAGCGCACCGAACATGGTGTTGCGGATCAGCTTGCGCCGGCCGAGCGCGGACTCCTCGGCGCCGGCCGCGAAGTCGGCGAGAACCTTCGCCTTGACCTCGGGCTCGGCCGAGATGGCGTGGCGGTCGTCGGCCACCTCCACGTCGGACATCAGCGTGCGCGCCCAGTGGACGGCGCCCGCTCCGATCGCGAAGAGGGCCACGCCCAGGGTCAGACCCAGGGAGAAGTTGAGCGCGCTCACGTGGCCGAACGGCCAGATGTACACGATCTTGTCGACCGGGAAGATGACGTACGAGGCGATGAAGCCGACCGTCGCCACCATGGACAGCAGGAACAGGAGCGCGACCGTGCGCTCCGACCGCCTCGCGGCCCGTTCGTCGATGTCCTGGATGCGCGGCCTGTGGGCCGGCAGCCCCGGGTCTGCGAACGGGTCGTCCGCGACCTCTACCGCGGTGTGCGCGGTGCCCTGCTCAGCAGGCAGGTTCTCTTCTGGAATCTCTTGGCTACTCATGACTTCTTGGCCTTAGCGGTGTGGGCCGCGACCCAAACGGCAACTGCGATCAGTGCGCCGAGACCGAAGATCCAGGCGAACAGACCCTCGCTGACCGGACCGAGCCCGCCCAGCTTGAGGCCACCAGGGCTCTCGGACTCGGCGCTGTTCACGGTCTTGATGTACGCGATGATGTCCCGCTTCTGCTGCGAGGGCATCGTCGTGTCGGGGAAGGACGGCATGTTCTGCGGGCCGGTCTGCATGGCCTCGTACACGTGCTTCGGTTCCACGCCCTCAAGGCTGGGCGCGTACTTGCCCTTCGACAGCGCACCGCCCTCGCCGGTGAAGTTGTGGCACTGCGCGCAGTTGGTACGGAACAGCTCGCCACCCTTGGCGATGTCCGCACCCTCAGGGTTGACCTGGTCCTTGGTCGGCACGATCGGGCCGGCGCCGAGCGACGCGACGTACGCCGCGAGCTGGTCGATCTCGGCCTGGGTGTAGATGACCTTCTTCTTCGGGACCTGGGCACCCGGCTGCTGCGCCGGCATACGGCCGGTGCCGACCTGGAAGTCGACGGCGGCGGAGCCCACACCGACCAGGCTCGGCCCGTCGGTGGTGCCCTGACCGCCGGTTCCGTGGCAGCTGGCGCAACCGACGGAGTACAGCTTCTTGCCCTCATCAATGGCGAGGGACTGGGCGGTGTCGTCGGCCTGCGCCTTACTCGCGGGCGCAAACGCGGCGTACAGCCCCCCAGTGGCCGCCAGCGCGAGGAGTAGTACGACGACCGCCGCCAACGGATGGCGTCGTCGTGCGGAGAGCTTTTTCACGGATTACCCCGGTGTCAGGATCTTCTGCGTCGATGCTGGATGTGGTTCGGGTTCGAGCCCGGTTACTTGATCATGTAGATCGTGGCGAAGAGGCCGATCCACACGACATCGACGAAGTGCCAGTAATAGGACACGACGATGGCAGCGGTCGCCTGTTCGTGGGTGAACCTCTTGGCTGCGTATGTCCTGCCCAGAACGAGCAGGAAGGCGATGAGACCGCCTGTCACATGCAGACCGTGGAAGCCGGTGGTCAGGTAGAACACCGAGCCGTACGGGTCGGAGGACAGCGAGAGGCCGTCCGTCTTCACCAGCTCGGTGTACTCCAGGACCTGGCCTCCGATGAAGATCGCACCCATCACGAAAGTGATCACGAACCAGGCACGGAGCTTCTTCACATCGCCCCGCTCCGCGGCAAAGACGCCGAGCTGGCAGGTGAGGGAGGAGAGCACCAGGATCGTGGTGTTCGTCGCCGAGAACGGGAAGTTCAGGGCCGAGGCCATTTCCTTCCAGTGGTCGGGACCCATCACCGATCGCAGGGTGAAGTACATCGCGAAGAGGGCCGCGAAGAACATCAGCTCGGAACTCAACCAGATGATGGTTCCGACGCTGGTGAGGTTCGGTCGATTGACCGACGGGTGCGCGTGCCCGGTTTCTACTGTCGTTGCTGTCGCCACGACCGACATTATGTCGGTCGCTTATCCCGCCCTCACTCCGGGGGGTGCCGTTCGGTGTGTCAGCAGGGTGTGTCCTCCCCGAACGGCCCATCGAATCCGCGTCATTACCGGTGCTGACAGGCTGTCCGCCGGAGTACGATCCGCGCATCGGTTCATGCCCCGAGAGCCCCGAAGACACAGATGTCACGGAGGAACAATGCAGCCGACCGCCACGGTCCTGGTCTACAGCGACGACGCCAACACCCGTGAGCAGGTGAGGCTGGCCGCCGGTCGCAGGCCTGCGGCGGACGTGCCACCGCTGGAGTTCGTGGAGTGCGCCACCCTGCCCGCCGTCCTGACCGCTCTGGAGAGCGGTGGCATCGACGTGTGCGTGCTGGACGGCGAGACGGCCCCGGCGGGCGGCATGGGCGTCTGCCGGCAGATCAAGGACGAGGTCTTCCGCTGTCCGCCGGTGCTCTTGCTGATCGGGCGCCCTCAGGACGCCTGGCTGGCCACCTGGAGCCGCGCGGACGCCGCGGTGACCCTTCCGGTCGAACCGGTCGAGTTCGCGGACGCCCTGGCCGCTCTGCTGCGCAACAGGCTCTGCGCAGACGCCTGACGGGCCCGGGACCCGCCGCGGCGGCATCCGCGGCTCTCCATGTCCCACCGAGGGGCAGCGCACTCCCCTGGCCGGTCAGACCTCGGGGCGCAGGCGCGCCGCCTGGATCGTGTCCGAGCGGTCCGGCGTGGTGTTGTTGTGCAGGGCGCTGCCCTTCTGCCAGTTGGCCCAGGACAGGTTCCAGTCGCCGTAGCCGTTGTCGAACGGTGTCATCGTCGCGCCCTGGCTGCCGACGACCTTGACGATGTCCCCCTCGCGCACGGTGTTGAAGAACCACTCGGCCTGGCTGGTGCTCATGCCCGTGCAGCCGTGGCTGACGTTCGCGAACCCCTGTGAGCCGACGGACCAGGGGGCCGCGTGCACGTATTCGCCGCTCCAGGTGACGCGGGTCGCGTAGTAGACCTGCAGGTCGTACGAGTCGGATGAGCCTGCCGCGATGCCGATCGTCTCCCCGCGCATGCGTACGCGGTACTCCTTGCTCAGCACGACCTTGATGCCGTTGCGGGTGTCGAAGCCGGGCCTGCCGGTGGTCACCGGAATGGTCTTGATCACTCGTCCGTTGCGCTTGACCGTCATGGTGTGCGCCGAGGCGTCGGTGGTGGCCTCTATGCGGTCGCCGGTAGTGATCTTCAACGCCTTCGCGGGAGCCCCGTACAGCGTCTTGGTGACCTTGATGCCCGCCAAGGTGCTGGTCGCCTCGATGGTGGCCCTGGCGGGCCAGTACTCCTGCGGGCGGTAGTGCAGGGTCTTGTCGTCGACCCAGTACCAGGAACCCGGCACGGAGGGCGTGGACCGGACCTTCAGGGAGCGCTCCACGGTGGCCCTGGCGGCCTTGTCCCTGACCGGAGCGCTGAGTACCGCCGTAATGGGCTGTCCGACGCCGTAGGTGCCCGCCTGCGGGCCGAAGACGACCTTCAGGAACTTCTTCGCCCGGGCCGTCTCGAAAGCGAGCGTACGGGCGCCCGGGGAGCCGTCGTCGTCCTCGACACTGACCTTGACGGTGTATCGGGTGCCCGCGGCAAGCGGGGCGGTGGAGTGCCAGCGACTCCCGTCGGCGGCGAGTTCGCCCGCGAGATGGTGTCCGGCCGCGTCCACGGCCGTCACGTCCGTGATCCGGCCGTCGTCACCCGTGACGGTGACTTCGAGGGGTCTGTCGGGATCAGCCTTCTTGCCCCCCTCCGGGGTGTTGAAGGAGATCTCGTCCGCCGCGTCGTACGGCTGCGCAGACAGCGGATGGCCATCGGGCCCGCCACAGGCGGTCGCCCCTGCAACCAGGGTCACGACCAGCAGTGTGCAGCTCGCTACGGGCCGGAAACGCGGCGTGAGGTTCATGAACCCACGCTAAGAAGATTCATCAGTTTCAGCGCGTCGGATGACTGCAAACGGGGGGCCCGCACTTCTCGTGGAGGAGAAGTGCGGGCCCCCCGTCAGGTGGAGCGGTGTCACCGGTGGAGCGGTGTCACTGGGTGCGGTTCTCACCGCGGTAGTACTCGAAGACCCAGCCGAACAGACCGATCATGATGACCGGGACCGAGAAGTAGAGCAGCCACCATCCGAAGATGATTCCCAGGAAGGCCAGGGAGCCACCGATGGCCAGTGACAGCGGCTGCCAGCTGTGCGGGGAGAAGAACCCCACCTCGCCGGCCTCGTCCGCGACATCGGCTTCCTTGTTGTCCTGAGCCATCGCGTCGACGCGCTGCGCCGTGAAGGCCAGGTAGAAGCCGATCATGACGCTCAGACCGAAGCCCAGGACGAGCGCGGTGGTACCGGCAGGCTCCTTCGACCACACGCCATAGGTGATTGCCATGGCGAGGATGAAGACGCTCAGCCAGAGGAACATCTTGCCCTGGATCTTCACTTGCCGGCCTCCTTGCCACCAGCGAGGGCCTTGTCAGCCTCGGAGTGGTGCTCCAGCTGTTCGAGCGCCGAGATCTCCGGGTGGTGCAGGTCGAACGCCGGGGATTCGGAGCGGATCCGCGGCAGGGTGAGGAAGTTGTGCCGCGGCGGCGGGCAGGAGGTCGCCCACTCCAGCGAACGGCCGTAGCCCCACGGGTCGTCGACCTCGATCTTCTTGCCGTACTTGGCGGTCTTCCACACGTTGTAGAGGAACGGCAGCATCGACAGTCCGAGGAGGAACGAGGAGATCGTCGAGATCGTGTTCAGCAGGGTGAAGCCGTCGGCGGCGAGGTAGTCCGCGTAACGACGCGGCATACCCTCCGCGCCGAGCCAGTGCTGCACCAGGAACGTGCCGTGGAAGCCCACGAACAGCGTCCAGAACGTGATCTTGCCGAGCCGCTCGTCCAGCATCTTGCCGGTGAACTTCGGCCACCAGAAGTGGAATCCGGAGAACATCGCGAAGACCACGGTGCCGAAGATGACGTAGTGGAAGTGCGCGACGACGAAGTACGAGTCCGAGACGTGGAAGTCCAGCGGCGGCGAGGCCAGGATGACGCCGGTCAGACCACCGAAGGTGAAGGTCACCAGGAAGCCGACGGCCCAGAGCATCGGTGTCTCGAAGGACAGCGATCCCTTCCACATCGTGCCGATCCAGTTGAAGAACTTCACACCGGTCGGTACCGCGATGAGGAACGTCATGAACGAGAAGAACGGCAACAGCACACCGCCGGTGACGTACATGTGGTGCGCCCACACGGTCACGGACAGGCCCGCGATGGCGATCGTGGCGCTGATCAGGCCGATGTAGCCGAACATCGGCTTCCGGCTGAACACCGGGATCACTTCGGAGATGATTCCGAAGAACGGCAAGGCGATGATGTACACCTCTGGATGGCCGAAGAACCAGAAGAGATGTTGCCAGAGCAGCGCGCCGCCATTGGCCGCGTCGAACACATGCGCACCGAACTTGCGGTCCGCCTCCAGCGCGAAGAGCGCGGCGGCGAGCACCGGGAAGGCCAGCAGGACCAGCACACCGGTCAGCAGGACGTTCCACACGAAGATCGGCATCCGGAACATCGTCATGCCGGGTGCGCGCATGCAGATGATCGTGGTGATGAAGTTGACCGAACCGAGGATCGTGCCGAAGCCGGAGAAGGCCAGACCCATGATCCACATGTCGGCGCCGACACCCGGCGAACGGACGGCGTCCGAGAGCGGGGAGTAGGCGAACCAGCCGAAGTCCGCCGCACCCTGCGGGGTGAGGAAGCCGGCCACCGCGATGATCGAGCCGAAGAGGTACAGCCAGTACGCGAACATGTTCAGCCGCGGGAACGCCACGTCGGGCGCGCCGATCTGCAGCGGCATGATCCAGTTCGCGAACCCGGCGAACAGCGGCGTCGCGAACATCAGCAGCATGATCGTGCCGTGCATCGTGAACGCCTGGTTGAACTGCTCGTTCGACATGATCTGCGTGCCGGGACGGGCCAGCTCGGCGCGCATGAAGAGCGCCAGCAGACCGCCGATGCAGAAGAACGCGAACGACGTGACCAGGTACATCGTGCCGATCGTCTTGTGGTCAGTGGTGGTCAACCACTTGACGACGACGTTTCCCGGCTGCTTCAGCCGGACCGGCAGCTCGTCCTCGTACGAGTCGTCTGCTGCCGCGGCACCCTGAGGTTCGTTGAGGATGCTCACAGTTTGTTCGTCTCCGCATTCCTGGCCGGGTTCGTCTGCTCGATACCGGCCGGCACGTAGCCCGTCTGACCCTTCTTGGCCAGCTCCTTGAGGTGCGCCTGGTAGCGCTCCGGGGAGACAATCTTGACGTTGAAGAGCATCCGGGAGTGGTCGACGCCGCAGAGCTCGGCGCACTTGCCCATGAAGGTGCCCTCCCGCTTGGGAGTCACCTCGAAGGAGTTGGTGTGGCCCGGAATGACGTCCTGCTTCATGAGGAACGGCACCACCCAGAAGGAGTGGATGACGTCACGCGAAGTCAGAACGAAGCGGACCTTCTCGCCCTTCGGCAGCCACAGGGTCGGACCCGGGTTGCCGTTCTGCGGGTTCCGGGTGCCCGGGATGCCGACGTCGTAGACGCCTTCCGCACCCTCGGGGAAGTCCTTCCGGAGCCGGTCGGGGATGGCGTCGAGCTCCTTGGGGATCTTTTTCCCCGTGGCGGTCGAGCCGTCCACGTTCTCGATGTAGTTGAAGCCCCAGCTCCACTGGAAGCCGACCACGTTGACGGTGTGGGCGGGCTTCGGGGAGAGCGTGAGGAGCTTCGATTCATCGCGCGCGGTGAAGTAGAACAACACCGAGACGATGATGAGAGGGACCACGGTGTACAGCGCCTCGATGGGCATGTTGTACCGGGTCTGCGGAGGTACCTCCACCTTGGTGCGGCTGCGCCGGTGGAAGATGACACTCCACAGGATCAGGCCCCAGACCAGCACACCCGTGGCGAGCGCTGCCGCCCACGAGCCCTGCCAGAGGGAAAGGATCCGTGGTGCCTCTTCCGTTACCGGCGTAGGCATACCAAGGCGGGGAAAGTCCTTGTATGTGCAACCGGTGGCGGTCGCCAGAATCAGGCCCGCAGTCAGCACCTGCGGCAGCTTCCGCCGCATCGGGCGCCGCGACGAGCGGTCGGAGCCGTTGGGACTCACGTAGCGCCTTCCCGAGAGTCTCGCCCGCGTGTTCGGCGCGGCCGTCTGTCTGGTCGGTCGCCGCCCTGACACGGGCAGGGGTTTGGATGTTTATGCGGACCAAACCCTACTGGACGCTATTTGGGGTCGCGCGGGGAGGGTGCCCAACGCGCCGCCCGACACCCCGAAGGGGTGGAATCCGGGCCTCCGGCCGCCATCTGACGGGCCCTCTCCTGACTGCGTGAGCGGCCCGCCCCGAGGCGGCGGCGGGCGCGAGCCAGTGCCGTGACCGGCCATGTCTGCCCTACGAGGAGCGCCGTCCGGTGCATGCGATCGCCAGACGGTCTTATGGCCGACGCGGCGAGCGGGCGTGCCGGACGGCGCGACGGCAAAGCCTGCCGGGAGGGGCACTAGCGTGGACATGTGCCCTACTTCGATGCCGCATCCTCCGCACCTCTGCACCCCGTAGCCCGCCAGGCGCTGCTTGCCGCGCTGGACGAGGGCTGGGCCGACCCGGCCCGCCTCTACCGGGAGGGGCGGCGGGCCCGGCTGCTGCTGGACGCGGCCCGGGAGGCCGCCGCGGAGGCGGTGGGGTGCCGCCCGGACGAGCTGGCCTTCACCTCGTCGGGAACCCGGGCGGTGCACTCAGGAATTTCCGGAGCCCTCGCCGGGCGTCGGCGTGTCGGCCGCCATCTGGTGGTCTCGGCGGTCGAACACTCGTCGGTGCTCCATTCGGCCGCCGCCCATGAGGCTCAGGGCGGGACGTTCGCCGAGGTGCCGGTGGACCGGGCGGGGGCGGTGAGCGCGGCGGCGTACGGGGAGGCCCTGCGCGAGGACACCGCGCTGGCCTGCCTGCAGTCCGCCAACCACGAGGTCGGTACGGAGCAGCCGGTGGCCGAGGTCGCGGAGGCCTGCCGGGCGGCGGGCGTACCGCTGCTGGTGGACGCCGCGCAGTCGCTGGGCTGGGGTCCGGTGCCGGGCGGCTGGTCGCTGCTGGCGGCCAGTGCCCACAAGTGGGGCGGACCCTCGGGGGTGGGGCTGCTCGCCGTACGCAAGGGGGTCCGGTTCGCGCCCCAGGGTGCGGCGGACGAACGGGAGTCGGGGCGGGCCGCCGGGTTCGAGAACATCCCGGCCGTCGTGGCGGCGGCGGCGTCGTTGCGGGCCGTCCGGGCCGAGGCGGCGGCGGAGTCCGTACGGCTGCGGGCGCTGGTGGACCGGATTCGAGCCACGGTGGGCTCGGTCGTGCCCGATGTGGAGGTGGTCGGCGATCCGGTGCGGCGGCTGCCGCACCTGGTGACCTTCTCCTGTCTCTATGTCGACGGGGAGACACTCCTCCACGAACTGGACCGTGAGGGATTTTCCGTGTCGTCCGGTTCGTCCTGCACGAGCAGCACGCTCACACCGAGCCATGTGCTGAAGGCGATGGGAGTGCTGTCGGAGGGCAACGTCCGGGTGTCCCTGCCGGCCGGCACCACGGAGGAGGACGTCGACCGCTTCCTCCGGGTGCTGCCGGGGGTGGTGGCAGGGGTACGGGAGAGGCTGGGCGCACCTGTCCCGCCCGCCCCCTCCCCCGCGACGGCCACGTCCCTGGTGGTCGACTCGCTGGGGAAGCGGTGCCCGATCCCGGTGATCGAACTCGCCAAGGTGATCGGAGAGGTGCCGGTGGGCGGGACGGTGACCGTGCTCTCCGACGACGAGGCTGCGCGGCTGGACATCCCCGCGTGGTGCGCGATGCGGGAGCAGGAGTACGTGGGTGAGGAGCCGACGGACCGGGGCTCGGCCTATGTGGTCCGCCGGCTGTCGTAGCGTTTCCGGATCAGCGCAGGTGGGCGCGGACCTCTCCGGCGGCGTCGTGACCGTACGCCTTGGTGAAGCGGTCCATGAAGTGGGTGCGGCGCAGGGTGTACTCCTGGGTGCCGACCGTCTCGATGACCAGCGTGGCGAGCATGCAGCCGACCTGCGCGGCGCGTTCCAGGCTGACGCCCCAGGCGAGGCCTGACAGGAAACCGGCACGGAAGGCGTCACCGACGCCGGTCGGGTCCGTCTTCGTCTCCTCCTCCGGGCAGCCGACCTCGATGGTCTCCTGGCCGGCCTGCTCGATCCGGACGCCGCGGGCTCCGAGCGTGGTGACGCGGTGGCCGACCTTGCCGAGGATCTCCTCGTCGGTCCAGCCGGTCTTGGACTCGATGAGCCCCTTCTCGTACTCGTTGGAGAAGAGGTACGTGGCCCCGTCGAGGAGGATCCGGATCTCGTCGCCGTCCATGCGCGCGATCTGCTGCGAGAAGTCGGCGGCGAACGCGATGCCCCGGGAGCGGCACTCCTCGGTGTGGCGGAGCATCGCCTCCGGGTCGTCGGCGCCGATCGAGACGAGGTCGAGACCGCCGACGCGGTCGGCGACGGCCTTCAGCTCGATCAGCCGGGCCTCGCTCATCGCGCCCGTGTAGAAGGAGCCGATCTGGTTGTGGTCGGCGTCCGTCGTACAGACGAAACGGGCGGTGTGCAGGACCTCGGAGATCCGCACCGAGCCGGTGTCGACGCCGTGCCGGTCGAGCCAGGCACGGTACTCGTCGAAGTCGGAGCCCGCGGCGCCGACCAGGATCGGGCCGGTACCGAGCAGGCCCATGCCGAAGCAGATGTTGGCGGCGACACCGCCCCGGCGCACATCGAGGTTGTCGACCAGGAAGGAGAGCGAGACCGTGTGCAGCTGATCGGCGACCAGCTGGTCGGCGAAACGGCCGGGGAAGGTCATGAGGTGATCGGTGGCGATGGAGCCAGTGACTGCGATGCGCACGGGAAGACTGCTCCTGCGGGGTCGGGGGAACGGGTGTCCGCGTTCCCGGGACGGCGTGACAGTTCACGCTACCCGTTCACCGCACTTGCCCTGAACGGGAAAAACTACCCGATAGTAGGCCTTTTATCCTGAGGTCTGCGGTGCCTACGGTGCGGACATGCCGAACAACATCGCCCCGCGTGAGTCCGAGATCAGCCTGGCCGAGCTGCGCGGTGACTGCGCACGGATGGCTCCGCACTGGGTCGTACCCGCCAAGGCCGCCCCCGCCCCCGTCGCGCCGTCCCTGATTCATGGTGTCACCGTTCCGGACGCGTCCGCACGGCTGATCGACGCGATGTCCGAGTACGGCGACTGACGGCCGCCACCGCTCGCTTCCGGCGCCCTCGGGGAACCGGGTGCCTCCCTGCTCCGTCCCACCCCTGTCCGCACTCGCGGGACAGGCGATGGCCGTGCGACGGTCATGGTGACGGCAACGCAGTCGAAGGAGCGATCCGGTGAGCACCGAGCGACCCGACAACGACGTGACTGCCCCCTGGCGGCGGCGGTCGCCGCTGGCCGTGGCCTCAGTGGTGGCAGCGGTGCTGCTCGCCGGGGGCGGCAGCGCCTACTGGGCTGCCGCGGACGGCGGCAGCGGCCCGAGGGGCAGCAGTGCCCGCACGCTTCCCCTGCTCGCGCTCGACGAGGGTGCGTCGAGCCCGACGGCACCGCAGGAAGGTATCGCCCCGGGCGAGCCCGACCCCAGCGGTGACGGCGTGGTCTACCGCGCGTCCGGCAAGCTGCCCGACGGCCCGGCCAAGGCCGCCGTCCACCGCGCGAAGGGCACCGTCTCCGCGGCGGAGGTGACCCGGCTGGCGAAGGCTCTGGGCCTGGAGGGCACTCCGCGGGCCGAGGGCGAGGCCTGGAAGGTGGGGTCGGACGGGGACGGCTCGGGTCCGGTCCTGCGGGTGAACAAGCAGGCGCCTGGCACCTGGTCCTTCGCCCGCTTCGGCTCCGGCGGAACGGACAACTGCCGGAGCACGACGGCGTGTGGGGGCAAGGACGCGGCGCCGGGCGGCACGGGATCGCCGGTGAGCGAGAACGCTGCCAAGGCCGCCGCCGCGCCCGCGCTGAAGGCGTCGGGCCAGGACGATGCCGCCCTCGACGCGTCCCAACTCATGGGCTCGGTAAGGGTGGTGAACGCGAACCCGGTGGTGGGCGGGCTGCCCACATACGGCTGGGCGACCGGGATCCAGGTGGGGCCGGACGGTCACGTGGTCGGCGGCAGCGGGCAGTTGAAGAGCCTGGAGAAAGGTGCGGAGTATCCGGTGATCAGCGCGGACGATGCGCTGAAGCAGCTGAACAAGGTCGGCCGCTCGGCCGCTTCACGGAGCGGCGTCGGCGGGTGCGCCACCTCCGTACCGCTGGAGGAGGGCGAACCGAAGCCGCCGGCTGCCACCTGCGGGACACGGACCGGAGCGGAGCGGGGGACGACGACCGTGACGGTCGACAAGGCGGTCTTCGGCCTGGCGATGCGGTACGTGGACGGCGAGCAGACGCTCGTACCGTCGTGGCTCTTCTCGGTGCGGCCGGCGGCGGGCGGGACGGGCAACACGGTGGCCCAGGTCGCGGTGGACCCGGACTCGCTGGCGAAGAAGCCTTCGAAGGACCCGAGGCCGGATTCGGGCACGGGGGACGCGTCCCGGTCCATGCATCAGCTGAACTCGTACACCGCGGACGGCCGGACGCTGAGGGTGACGTTCTGGGGCGGGGTGTGCAGTACGTACGCGGCCAGCGCGACCGAGAGCGCGAACGCGGTACGGGTGACGATCACCGAGTCGACCCCGGACCCGCAGAAGGTCTGCATCATGATCGCCAAGGAGCTGACGCGGACGGTGACGCTGGACGCCCCGCTGGGTGACCGGAAGGTGCTCGACGCGGCGGGCGGCACGGTGCCGCGCGGCTAGGGCGTGTTTCGAACGTCCCGCCTGCCGGGCGGCCCTACGGGCGGACGACGCTACTTTCGAAACACGCCCTAGGCTTGTTCTTTAACCTCTGCCAGGTTGTGGCTGGTCCCGAGCCGGAGGTTGCTCAGATATTCGATCGTCGACAAGCGGGTGACTTGGCAGACTGC